>NZ_JAJLOZ010000017.1:0-60116 GCF_025548615.1 Arthrobacter sp. A2-55
CCGCCGCGCCCGCGTCCAGGGACGTCACCAGCACCACCAGAGCACGGTGCGCCGTCACGGCCCGCACCTGGCCCGGCACGCCCGCAGCGTCCAGCTCGATCAGCTCCGGCTGCAGCGGCGCCAGCCCCTGCACCATGGCGCCGAGCATGTTGCCCTTGCCCGAGGAGGAGACGCGGGTGCGGACCCGCCGGTCGTAGGCAATGAGGCTGACCCGGTCGCCGCCGCGTTCGGCCAGCACGGCCAACAGCAGGGACGCCTCGATGCCGGTGTCCAGCTGCGGTTCGTCCTCGATCCGGGCCGCGGAGGTGCGCGAGGTGTCCAGCACAATGACCACGCGCCGGTCCCGTTCCGGCCGCCAGGTGCGCACCACCACGTCGCGGCGCCGGGCCGTGGCGCGCCAATCGATGGAGCGGACGTCGTCGCCACGCACGTAGTCCCGGAGCGAATCAAATTCGGTGCCGGCGCCGCGGATTTGCACAGCTGCCTTGCCGTCCAGCTCACGGAGCTTGCGCAGCTTGGACGGCAGGTGGCGCTTGGAATGAAACGGCGGCAGCACCCGCAGCGTGCCCGGGGCCGTAATGGTGGCTTGCCGTGCGGCCATGCCCAGCGGGCCAAAGGAGCGGATCGTGACATGTTCGGCGCGCAGGTCACCCCGCCGGGCAGGCAGCAGTGAGACCGTCATGGACCTCCGTTCCCCGGCCGGGATCCGTATGTCCTGGACGGCATTGGCGGCCCCGGCGGAGGGCTGCCAGCCGTCCCTCACCCGGGCCCGCAGCAGCCGGCGAGAATGGTTCGCCAGCCGGAGCACCGCCGTCGTGCCCTCACTCAGGCGCACGCCCGCGGGCAGTTCGCGGCGCAGGGACACACTGCGCGGGGAAGCCGCGAACAGCAGGTCCGCCACCAGGACCAGCAGCAGCACGCCGAGGGCAAGCAGCCACGTGGCGGCCGCGGGCACGGCAATGATGGGCACCACCGCCAGCAGTGCCAGAAGGAAGAACCTGCCGGAAATCGCCATGGGCTAGCGCGGCACCGGGACCGTGGCCAGGATGGACATCAGGATGCCGTCCACGGCCACCCCGTCCATCTCGGCCTCGGGGCGCAGGGCCACGCGGTGGCGCAGCGCGGGGAGCGCCAGCGCCTTGACGTCGTCGGGGGTGACAAAGCTGCGCCCGCACAGCCACGCGTAGGCGCGCGCGCACTTGAGCAGGGCTGTGGCGCCGCGGGGCGAAACGCCCAGCTGGAACGACGGCGCCTGCCGGGTGGCGCGCGCAACGTCCACAATGTAGGCCAGGACTTCGGCGGCAACGTCCACGCGCGACACGGCCGCGCGGGCCTGTGCCAGGTCGGCGGCGCCGGCCACGGACCTGACCCCGGCGGCGCGCAGATCCTGCGGGTCGAAGCCCAGGCTGTGCCGGCGGATCACCTCAATTTCCTCATCGCGGGCAGGCAATTCCATGGTCAGCTTCAGCAGGAAGCGGTCCAGCTGGGCCTCCGGCAGGGGGTAGGTGCCTTCGTATTCCACGGGGTTTTGCGTGGCGGCCACCATGAACGGCGCGGGCAGCTTCCGGGAGACGCCGTCCACGGAGACCTGGTGTTCCTCCATGGCCTCCAGCAGCGAGGCCTGCGTCTTGGGCGGCGTCCTGTTAATTTCATCGGCCAGCAGGATGTTCGTGAACACGGGACCCTCCCGGAAGGTGAATTCCGAGGTGTGGGAGTCGTATACCAGGGAGCCGGTGACGTCGCCGGGCATCAGGTCGGGCGTGAACTGCACCCGCTTGGTGTCCAGGCTCAGCGCCTGCGACAGGGCCCGCACCAGCAGCGTCTTGGCCACGCCGGGCACGCCCTCCAGCAGCACATGCCCGCCGGCCAGCAGCGCAATCATCATCCCCGTCACCGTGGAGTCCTGCCCGACGACGGCCTTGGCCACCTCGGCGCGGACCTGCAGCAGGGCGGCGGCCGGGCCCGACGGCGGCGCCTGGGTTGGCGCTGCAGCCGGCGGCGCGGGTGCCGCAGCCGGCGTTGCGGGTGCCGCCTGGGGCGCCGCGGGCTGGACGCCGGGTCCGTCCGGGTACTGCTGGGCGGGGGAGGGGGCGTCCGGGTAGGGTGTGCTCATCGTTGCGCGATTTCTTCCTCTAGGGCAGCCAGTTGAGCAGCCATGGTTAACATCTCTTGTTCGTTGCGGGGGCTGGACAGGACCAGCAGCCCGGCCAGCTCCTGGCGTGGGCGCCCGGTGCGGGCGGCGGCCGCATCCACCACGGCCGCCAGCTCGGCGGACGCGCCGAGGCGAAGTTCCCGGGCCAGCCGTGTCAGCGTGGCGTGCTGGAGGGTGCGTGCCGCAGTGTCAACAGCTTTGGCGTCCTGGTACAGCCGCGCCCGCCCCGTGACGGTTTCGGAGGCCTTGACCAGCACCGGCAGGGGTTCAGTGACCAGGGGGCCGGTGCGCCGGCCGCGCCAGAACATGCCCACCACGGCTACCAGCAGCAGCCAGGCCGACGCCGGCAGGATCCACTGGGGCGTCAGCTCGGCCAGGCTGGGCGGCTGCGCGGCGACGGGAACGTCCTTCAGCGTGGGGGTGTACCAGAGCAGCTTGTCCCTGCTGCCGAGCAGGCGGAACACCAGGGCGGCATTTCCCTGGCTGGCCAGGGCCTGGTTGCTCACCACGCCGGGATCGCCCAGGACAGCCACGTCGGCGGCCGCATTAAGGGCCAGGATGCCAGGCGCCCCTGGCTTGCCACTGGGCGCAAAGCAGTTTTCCGTCCCCGTGTAGATGCGGAGGGGGGACGTGCCGGACCCGCCGGAGAATCCCTCTACGGCCGGGGAGCCCAGGAATGCGGCGGCCTGGGCATCCGGATTGGCACAGTTCGCCGCGACGGCCGGGCCGCCGGCGGCAACGGATCCGGCGCTGTTGATGTCCGGGCTCAGGCGTTTGGCCGCCAAAGGCCCGGGTGCAATGGCCACCAGCTTTGCCCCTGAATCGGCGGCCGACCCGGCGAGGCGGGCCACCTGCTCAGGCTTGAGCAGTGAATTTGGGTCGTACAGCAGCACCGTGCTGGAGCCCGGGCCGTTGGCCTCAAGCGCGTCCAGTGTGGCGGCCAGCGAGTCAGTGGCTGAAACGGTGACGCCGTGGTTGCGCAACACGGTCGCGGCGGCCTGCCCGCCGGACGGGGCCGGGTTCGTAACAGCGAGGGGGCCGGCCGCCTGCCCGCCGGAGGTGCCCACCACCAGGCCGACCACGGTCACGGCTACAAAAAGCGTGCCGGCCAGGAGCCAAAATCGGTGCTTGCGCCAACCGGCACGCAACCGCTCGGCCGGAGTGCCGCCGTCGGCCGTGAAAACGCCGGCGCCGGACTGCGCCTGTGTCGCCGGGGCGCTCACAGCGCCGCCAGTCCGTCGGCGTACACGGGGGCCGAGGCGGCCAGGTCCCTGTCCAGGGCCACCAGCTCCTGGTACATGGAGGCGTGGGGTTCGGCATGGCCGTACCGGACTTCGTTGAAGGTTCCGGCCGCGCGGGACAGGGCCGGGCCGTGGGCCGGAAACGCCCGTTCGAGGTCAGCCGCCACCTCGGCCGCTGTCCGTCCGGGCGACGGCGGGCACACCCCGCGTTCCTCACCCGCACGCACCATGGCGCGGAATTGTTCGCTCACGGCCGTGCCGAAATCGCCACGCGACGCGGCGGACGCGGCCAGTTCCCGGTGCTGGGCGGCCGTGAGCGCCGCCGCACCCGCAAAGATGTCCCGCGCAGCGCGCTTCCGCCGGTTGAGCCGCGGCCGGACAATGACGACGGCGGCAATCGCCACCACCAGCGCCAGGCCGACAAGCAGCAACAGGGCGGCATCCCCGTGCACGGAACCCATGCCGTTCAGGAAGTCGCCCAGTGCCTGTTTCAGCCAGCCGAGGATGGTCTGTGCCAGGCCGGGCTTGGCATCCTGGTACACCTTTTTGGCGAGTTCCTCCTGCGCCCAGCGGCGCGCCTCATCTGCCCCGGGGGTGACGGGGACATCCACGACGGCGGCGTACGGGGCCAGGGCGGAAAAAATCATGCGGGGTGCGCCTACAAGCCCTGGTATGGCGGCTGGTTCGGCGGCTGGCCCGGTTGGTATGGCGGCTGTGGATACTGGGCCGGGGGATATTGGGCTGGCGGATACATCACGGCCGGGTAATCGCTGGGCCACACCGTGGGTTGCTCAGGTTGGGCGGGTGCCTGGGGGCCGGGTGCCTGAGGGCCTGGCGCCTGCTGTCCGGGCCACTGCTGTCCGGGCCACTGCTGCGCGGGCGCCTGCTGTCCGGGCCACTGCTGGCCGGGGGACTGCTGGGGCCACTGGCCGCCTGGGTCGGACGGGCCGCCGGGCGCACCGGACCCTGTCCCCGCGTAAGGCACACCGGTCGGGGCCCCTTGCACGGCGCCTGCCGGGACCGTCCAATCGCGGCCGGGGATCCCGCCGTCGTCCGTGCCTGATTCCGACTCCTTGAGCAGCGCCAGCCCAAAGCCGTCCCGGCGCATCCGCAGGTCCACATAGATCAGGGCCATCACGCCGCTTTGGAAGGCCATGGTGATGGCCCCCACCAGGGCGCCGACGAACGCGGAGATGCCCTGGACAATCAGGGTGGTGGTGAGCAGCTGGTCGGGAGTGGGGTTGGGGGCCATGACGGGAGTGAGCATGCCGAGGATGATGCCGACTGGCGCGGTGACAACGCCGCCAATGAAGGAGGCAATGATGGCGGCCAGCGCCGTGATGCCGAAGGTGCGCCACCAGTTGTGGGACGTCAGCCGCCAGGAACGCCTCACCGCGGCAAAGGCCGGCAGGTTCTCGCTGACGATGGCGGCCGGAGCCAGGATCACCTTGACGCTGACCCACACGGCAGCGGCCACAAACGGCAGGCTCAGCAGGACGCCCAGCCCCAGCGCCTGAAGGGGGCCTGTTTCGCTGTTCATGTTGACCACCCCGACCACAAGGGCCACGAGCAGGCCGATGTAGATTCCGACGGCGACGGCGGCCACCACGGCGTACATCAGGGCAAGCAGGAGCAGCGATCCGACGCGCGGACCGGCCAGCCGCCACATCTGGCCAAATCCGGTCTTGCGGTTGAGCACTGCCCGCACCACGGGAATCACCAGTGCCCCCTCAAGCACCATCTGGGCCAGCGCTGTCACGAAGGAAACCGCAATCAGCCCCGCAATTGTTCCGATTCCGGTGGTGAGGAGCGAATCGAGTTGCTCAGGGGTGGGCCCGCCCGAGGACGAGCCGGTGAAGAAACTGCCGTCCATCAGGCGCAGGCCCAATTGGCCAAAGCCAAAGGCAATGATCAGCAGGGACAGCGCGGCGGAGATGGCTTGGAATATCAGGGCGGAACCAAACATGGCCTTCCCGTTGCGGCGCGCTGCCTGGAACGCCCCGTCAAGAACCTCGCCCAGGCGGAGGGGGCGCAGCGGGATGACGCCCGGCTTCGGCGGTGCCACATACTGCCCGTACCCTGGCTGCTGGGATCCGGGCTGCTGGTATCCGGGCTGCCCGTAGCCCTGGGGCTGCGCGTACTGGCCCCACTGGGGCTGCGGTTGCGGCTGCTGCTGCGGCGCGTACTGGCCCCATTGCGGCTGCGGCGGCTGTGCCGGCGGCTGCTGGGGCGCGTACTGCCCCCACTGCGGCTGCGGCTGCTGCCCTGGCGGTTGCTGCGGCTCCTGCGGTTCCTGCGTCATGGTGCTCCCCTGAGTGTGTCCCCCGTCAAGTGGGCCGCTGCCCAACGGGTCCCGGACCGCCCGGCGCTTAAGGGCCGGGGCGGACCGGGCGCCGGTGGCGGCGTCCTTGTACAAACCCTATCGGGAAGAACTGAATTTCCCATGGGATTCACCGCGCCAGCCGTGAAGTGTTGTGGCGCCGAACGCCGCGCCGAACGCCACGCCGGGCGCCACGCCGGACATCCCTGCAGCGCTCCCGTGGTGGTCCCATGAGGTCCCAGGCCGCCGCCCTCCCGCGCCGCGGAATGGCGAAAAGCGACTTTCGGCCGGGAATAGGCAAATATAGAGGTATGAAGGCACGCATTTTAGTGGTGGACGACGACGAAGCCCTGGCAGAGATGATCGGCATTGTGCTGCGCAATGACGGTTTTGAAGCTGTCTATTGTGCCGACGGGGCCAAGGCGCTGGAGACATTCCGCACCAACAAGCCGGACCTTGTGCTCCTGGACCTCATGCTGCCCGGCATTGACGGCATTGAAATTTGCCGGTTGATCCGGGCGGAGTCGGACGTGCCCATTGTCATGCTGACGGCCAAGTCGGACACCTCGGACGTGGTGCGCGGCCTGGAATCCGGCGCGGATGACTACGTGGCCAAGCCGTTCAAGCCCGCCGAGCTGGTGGCGCGCGTGCGCGCCCGGCTGCGCCCCGGTGACGTCAAGGCTCCGGAAACCCTGGTCATCGGCGAGATCACCATCGACGTGGCCGGCCATGCCGTGCGCCGGGCGGGGGAGCGGGTGCTGCTGACCCCCCTGGAATTCGACCTCCTGGTTGCCCTGGCGCGCAAGCCCTGGCAGGTCTTCACCCGCGAACTGCTCTTGGAGCAGGTGTGGGGCTACCGCCACGCCGCCGACACCCGCTTGGTCAATGTGCACGTCCAGCGGCTGCGGTCCAAGATCGAACGCGACCCCGAAGCTCCCGAGGTGGTCCTGACGGTCCGTGGCGTGGGTTACAAGGCCGGCCAATAGGCTGCGCGCCGCTCCCTCCGGGGGCATAATTTAGTCCAGGAACAACCATGGAAACCAGTGGCAGGACCGCAGTGAACAGGAATTCCGGCCCGTCCGGCCAGGCTGGCGCGCCCGCCCCACAGGCCACGGACGACGACGGCCCTGCGGCTTCCGCCGTTGCCGGCGCCCTGGAGGGGGCCGGGTCTCCAGACGGCCGCGTGGTGGCCTCCCCGGGCGCGCAGATCCTCCACGTCCTGACAGTGGCCGGCAAGGCCCTGTGGCGTGCCGCCCGGAAAGTCGGCCGCACGCTGGCCCGGCGCTGGCGCACCTCGCTGCAGTTCCGAACCGTCTTCACCACGCTGGTCATCGCGTCCGTTGCCGTGGTGGGCGTGGGCGGATACCTGGCGGGGCAGATCTCCAGCGGGCTGTTCAAGGAACGCCTGGCCCAGGCACAGCAGGATTCGGCCCGCGGCGCCACGCAGGTCCAGGACAATTTTTCCAACGCCAGTGTCAGTGACCAGCCCCGCGTGTCGTCCTATGTCAAGGACACCCTCGGCCTGCTCGCCGTGGGCGCCGCCGACGACAACCGCAAGTACCTCCTGGTCAAGATTCCCGGCCAGACCAGCAAACTGGCCGTCATCTCCTCCGATTCGGGCGGCGTCACCTCCGCCATCATCCCGGATACGCTGCGTGCAGCAGTGCAGGCCAACGACACTGGACAGTTTTGGCAGTCGATCAGCCTGCCCGTCGGATCATCTGGTTCCCATCCCGCCGTCGTGGTGGGCAACCAGGTGGAACTGCTGCAGACCAAGTACGAGCTGTACATGATCTATGACCTCAACAGCGCCCAGCTCACCCTCAACTACATCCAGTCCGTGTTGTGGCTGGCAGGCGCCATCCTGCTGCTTTTGATCGGTGCCATTGCCTGGTATGTGACGCGCACAGTGGTCAAGCCAGTCAGCCAGGCGGCCGCCGTGTCGGAAAAGCTGGCGGCCGGCGAACTCGAGGAGCGCATGCAGGTGGTCGGCGAGGACGAGATGGCGCGGCTGGCCACGTCCTTCAACAAGATGGCCACGTCCCTGCAGGACCAGATCAACGCCCTGGCCACCCTCTCGGAGATGCAGCAGCGCTTTGTCTCCGACGTCTCCCATGAGTTGCGAACGCCGCTGACCACGGTGCGCATGGCCGCCGAAGTCCTGTTCGACGCCCGCGACGGATTCGACCCCGTCAACAAGCGCTCCTCGGAGCTGCTGTTCCACCAGGTGGAGCGTTTTGAACTGCTGCTCGCCGACCTGCTGGAAATTTCCCGCTTTGACGCCGGCGTTGCGGACCTTGATGTCGAGTCGCTGGACATTTTCTCCGTCATCCACTCCGTCATAGACGTTGCAGCCCCCGTGGCGGACGCCAACCACTCCGAACTTTCCGTGGTCACCCGGCTGCGCAGCCACAAGTGCGTCGTGGAAATGGATGCCCGCCGGATCGACAGGATCCTGCGCAACCTGGTGCTCAACGCCGTGGAACACAGCGAGGGCAAGCCGGTGAAAATCTTTGTCTCGGCCGACGACCACGCCGTGGCCGTGGCTGTGCGCGACTATGGAGTTGGCATGTCCCCGGATGCTCTGGGCCACGTCTTTGACCGGTTCTGGCGCGCCGATCCCGCCCGCGCCCGCACCACCGGTGGCAGCGGGCTGGGCCTGTCCATCGCCACGGAAGACGCCCGGTTGCACGGCGGCTGGCTGGAGGCCTGGGGTGTGCCCGGCAAGGGCTCCTGCTTCAGGCTGACCCTGCCCCGCAAGCGCGGCGGCGTGCTGACGCATTCCCCGGTCCCGCTCCCTCCGGACAGCGGTGCCGGGGCGGCGTCCCTGAACCTGAACACGGGGCCGATCCTGACCAACACCGGCGCCATGGGCGTGGTGGGCGCGCTCGGCGGCATCAGCCCCGCCCTCCACGGCGAACCGCCGGCAGCTGGCAGCCCCGCACGGACGGAGCTCCCATGAGAGCGTCCAACGCAGCGTCGGTGCCATCGCGGGCACGGGCCAAAGTCCTGCTGGCCGCCCTGGTGATGGCCGTCGTCGTACTTTTTGTGGCGGCAGGCTGCGCGGCCATTCCCACCCGGGGCCCGGTGGGAAAGAGCGATCCGGTGCTGCCCCACAGCAACAACATCAACGTCAGCTTCCAGCAGTTTGCCCCTGTGGCGGGCGCATCCCCGGAAAGCATCATCCGCGGTTTCATTGAGTCCGGGACCGGCATTAGCGATGACTACCAGGTGGCTCGGCAGTACCTGACCGCGGGGCTGGCCCAGTCGTGGGCCCCGGACAAGCGGACGCTGGTGTACAAGAACGCGTTTTCCGTGGCGCCCGGCGCGGACAAGGGCACGTACAAGGTCACCTTTGACGTGGCATCCACGGTGGATGCCAACGGCGTTCTCACCCCGGCGGACGCCGGCACCACGGAGACCCTTGACATGTCCCTGGCCCAGGTGGACGGCGAGTGGCGCATCGCCAAGGCGCCCGACGGCGTGGTCCTCTCACCCTCCACGTTCCAGGCCTTGTTCAGCCCGGTGTCGCTGTACTTTTACGACCCCTCGTTCACCCGGGGCGTGCCGGATGTCAGGTGGCTGGCCGGGCGGGCGCCCAAGACCGCCACGGCCATTGTGCGCGCCATGCTGGCCGGTCCTGCGCCGTACCTCAAGGGCGCCGTGGTCAGTGCCTTTCCCAACGGGATAGCCCTGGAACGCGATTCCGTGCCCGTCAACAACGGCATTGCCAAGGTGGGGCTCACGGCTCAACCGCTCTTGGCCACCAGCGTGCGCCAGCGCCAGCAGATGCGGGCACAGCTGCTCCTGACGTTGCAGAAGGCCCTCAGCACGGTGACCGACCTGCAGTTCCTGGCCGACGAGCGGGAAGTGGACATGGGTGGTTCCTCCGACGTCGTGGCACCAATGATCTTGGATCCGGCGGTGCCGCCAACCCAGGTGGCGCTGTCCAAGAACGAGCTGGTCAAGTTCGACGGCAGCAAGGTTTCGCCAATTGCCGCCCTGGCGTCCATTGCGAATTTGGGGCCTTCCGCCCCCGCCATTGCCTACTCCGGGAATGAATTTGCCTTCCTCGCCGGCGGAGGTGGCCAGGTTTACAAGGTGTCGCCGGGGCAGGTGCCGGCGGTGGCTGCCGTTGGCACGGCCCTGACCCCGCCCTCCTTTGCCCCGAACGGATGGTTGTGGACGGCAACGGGTGATGGTTCCGGGACCGTCATGGCCGTCAACGCCAATCCCGGCGCCAAGGAAACCCAGCCCGTGGTGCTCACGGTGCCGTGGCTGGCGGGGCGGCATGTGACCACCTTGCGGGTGTCCCGGGACGGCACGCGCGCGTTGGTCATTTCGGATGCTGACGGGGTGACCCGCGTGTCGATCACCGGCATTTTCACCTCCGGCGACGTGCCCAAGGAGCTGACGCAGCCCGCAACGCTGGTCGATTCCGGCAACCCGACCGTGGGTGTGTGGGTGGATGAGTCCAGCGTTGCCGTCATGGCGCCGGCAGTCTCGGCACCGGTCACCATCCAGATCCTGGACCTGGCCCTGGACCCTGTGCCGCTCCCCGCAATTGCCGGCGCCCAGTGGCTCAGTGCCGGGGCCGGGGTGCGCAATGTCCACGCCCAGACCTCCGAAGGCGTCTTCAACAATGTGGGCAACAGGTGGGAACCGTCCGTCAAGTCGCTGCGCCAGGCAGCCTACGCCGGCTAGCTCCCTCCACAGGCGGTGCCGGCGCTGCGGCTTTCCACAGTTGGTGACTTTGGCCGGCACGACGGCGGCCGTCCGGCCCATGCTTGAACCATGGGCGGAGCGGTGGCGGAGGAGCAGGGCCGGGAGCCGGCGTTCGACGGCGGCCGGCACAGGGAGCTGCCCGCCCGCCGGTGGGCGCGGGCCTGGCTCTGGGCGGAAGCGGCGTGGCGCGACTTTCTTTACTTGGTGATGCCGGCCGAATGCGTTTCCTGCGGTCGCGAGGATGCCGCCCTGTGCCCCGGCTGCGCGCGGCTGCTGCGGCTGCATACGCGCACGCCCTGTCGAGCCGAGGATTCCGCGGATGCGCTGGTCAGCGTCTTCGGGCAAGTGCTGCTGCCCGTGGTGGCCGCGGGTGAGTACCGCGACGTCCTGGCTGCCACGATCCTGGCGTTCAAGAACCACGGCCGCACGGAACTTGCCTCCGTGCTGGGACGCTGCTTGGCGCGGGGGATGGACAGCCTGCCCGGGCTGCTGCCCGAGGCCGCCGGCCGGGACCTGGTGCTGGTTCCTGTCCCGAGCACGGGAAGCGGCTGGCGGCGGCGCGGCTACGATCCCGTGGCCATGCTGCTGCGCGCCGTCCAGCGGGAGCAGCGGATTCCGGCTGGCGTCGTCGTCGTGCCCGCCCTCGCGGCCAAGGCACGGCCGCCATGGCGGCGGCACCACCAAAAGGGCTTGGGGCGGGCCGCCCGCCGGCGCAACGTCCGCAACAGCATGCGCCTTCGGGCATGGCTGCCGTGGGGGATTCGGCCGGCAGCGAACCTTGACGGGGCGTTCGTGGTGGTTGTTGATGACGTCCTGACCACAGGCTCCACCGTCCGCGAAGCCGCCCAAACATTGGAAAGATGCGGGGCCCGCGTGATCGGCGCCCTGGTGCTGGCAGCAGCCGGGGCCCCCGGTCGTGACACGGTGGAAGGCCCCGGTGGAGGACTCGCCGAAAATAGTTTGTGCACAAAAGATGAATAAACGGATTCAGTGAACTAACGTGAGTGAACGGGTACCTCTTCCAAGGGGAAACCACCCGTCGGCGGCCAGGAACGTAACGTGGATTGCTAGCCGGCCGCCGTGTCACCGAAGTTATTTGGAGGGCACCATGGAGTTCATGATCAGCGGTCGCAACCTGAGTGTTTCAGACCGTTTCCGCGAATACGCCGGCGAAAAGCTCACGAAGATCGAGCAGCTGGCCAACAAGGTCCAGCGTGTCGATGTCAAGGTTTCCAAGGAGACCAAGTCCCGTACTGCAGATTCCCCCCTCACGGTGGAGCTCACCGTGCTGGGCAGGGGCCCGGTGATCCGCGCCGAGGCGGCTGCTTCGGACAAGTTCGCTGCTTTTGACCTCGCCTATGGCAAGCTGTTGGAGCGGCTGCGCAGGGCCAAGGACAGGAAGAAGGTCCACCACGGCCGCCACGCCCCCGTGGCCGTCAACACCGCCACGGGGTCCCTCGCCCCGGTCAGCAGCACCGAGCCCATCTATGCGCAGACCGAACCGGCTGTCGTTGCGGACAGGTCCCCGTACGAAATCGAGAATGACATCCCTGCGGGGGATTCGCCCGTGTTGATCCGCCGCAAGGTGTTCCCGGCCACCGCGCTCACCTTGGACGACGCAGTGGACAACATGGAATTGGTGGGGCACGACTTCTACCTCTTCATCGACTCGGCCACCGGCATCCCGTCCGTGGTGTACCGACGCCGCGGGTGGACGTACGGGGTGATTTCCCTCGACGCCAACGCCGACCAGGACGAAGGGTCCGAGGAAATTTCAGCCTACCGCTCACCTGATGAGCCTGCCCGGGTGTAGTGTCGTCGCGGGGCTCGTCCCCGACCACCACGCGTCATCAGCAATCGATCCCAAGGAGCACCACGCATGGCTGCACGCCTGAGCCTGTCACAGGCCCGGCGCATTGCACTCAACGCACAGGGACTCGCCGAAGTCCGGCCCACCCGACCCGCCACTGCGCGGGCGGTGGGCCGGACTTTTGAGCAACTGCAGCTGGTGCAGATCGATTCCGTCAACATCGTCTCGCGGAGCCACTTCCTGCCGTTCTTCTCCCGGCTGGGCAACTATGACCGCAGCATCCTGGACACGCTTTCCGGCACCGCCCCGCGCAAGATGATGGAGTACTGGGCCCACGAGGCAAGCTTCATCCGGCCCGGACATTTCCACGACCTGCTCTTGTGGCAAAACAGGAAATGGGTGGGCGCCAGCAGTCTCGACCCGGCACTGCGGGACTCCCTGGAGGGCCGGATCCTCGAACTCCTGGCACATAGCCGCCCCCTGACAGCCCGCCAGGTCAAGGACCGCATAGGCCATGTTGAGACAAAAAACCACGATGAGTGGGGGTGGAACTGGAGCGCCGTCAAGCGAACCCTGGAGGGCCTCTTCGAGGCAGGCGTGGTGGGTGCCGCTTCCAGGAATGACCAGTTTGAGCGCCGGTACTCGGTTGTGGACAAGGTTCTTCCCCCCGCCCATCGCAGGAACGCATCGGCGGACGGCGGCAAGGACGCTGCCATGGACCGGCTTATCGAGGCGGCCGCACGCGCCCACGGGATTGGCACCCTGCGTTGTTTTGCCGACTACTTCCGCCTGCCGGTACGGGAAGCCGCACGCTCAGTGCAGCAGCTGGTCTCCAAAGGTGTGCTTGAAGCCGTCACCGTGGACGGCTGGAATGCGCCCACGTACCTGCATGCGGAAGCACGAATCCCGCGCAGGGCCCGGGGCCGGGCGCTGCTGAGCCCCTTCGATTCCCTGGTGTTTGAACGGAAACGGCTCGAGCAGCTTTTTGGCTTCCACTACCGCCTGGAAATCTACACACCGGCCCCCAAACGAAAATTCGGCTACTACGTGCTGCCGTTTCTGCTGGGCGAAACCATGGCCGCCCGGGTGGACCTGAAGGCGGACCGGCAGGCCGGCCGGCTGGAGGTTCGCGGCGCGTATGCTGAGGCCGGCGCCCCGGCCGACACTGCCATCGAGCTCGCAGCCGAGTTGGCGCTCATGGCACGCTGGCTGGGACTGTCCGACGTCGTCGTGCTTCCCCAAGGGAACCTGGCGGCTGAGCTGGGCCGGGAAACACGAGGGCGCGCGCCCGCCGTGCCGGATGGAACGTGACGGCTGGCATTCAGGCAATACCCGGCCGGGCGTGGAAAACTGGACGTTTGGTGTGCCTCTTCTCACGTAGACTGGTCACGCCACTTTTAGGCAGCCACAGATTGGGAGCAATTTCGTGCCATCACTTCTTGAGCGGGTTCTTCGTACGGGCGATCGCAAGACGCTCAAACGACTTAACGTGCTCGCTGACGCCATTGATTCCCTGGAAGAGCCCTTCCAGACTTTCACCGACGCGGAGCTGCGTGAGGAAACGGACAAGCTGAAGCTTCGGCATACGGAGGGCGAGTCGCTCGACAACCTGCTGCCCGAGGCGTTCGCCGCCGTGCGTGAGGCATCCTCGCGCACCCTGGGCCTGCGGCACTTCCGCGTCCAGCTGATGGGCGGCGCGGCCCTGCACCTGGGCAACATTGCCGAAATGAAGACTGGTGAGGGCAAGACCCTTGTCGCCACGGCGCCGGCCTACCTGAATGCACTTGGCGGCAAGGGCGTCCACGTGGTCACGGTGAATGACTACCTGGCCCAGTACCAATCCGATTTGATGGGGCGCGTCTTCCGGTTCCTGGGCCTGACCAGCGGCTGCATCATCTCCAACCAGGACCCTGAAGTGCGCCGTGCCCAGTACGCCGCGGACATCACGTACGGCACCAACAACGAGTTTGGCTTTGACTACCTGCGCGACAACATGGCCTGGAGCAAGGACGAACTGGTCCAGCGCGGCCACCATTTTGCCATTGTCGATGAGGTTGACTCCATCCTCATTGACGAGGCCCGCACGCCGCTGATCATTTCCGGCCCCGCCTCCGGCGACGCCAACCGATGGTACGGCGAATTCGCCAAGGTGGTGCTGCGCCTGGACAACGACGACGACTACGAGGTCGATGAAAAGAAGCGCACCGTCGGCGTCCTGGAAGGCGGCATTGAAAAGGTCGAGGATTACCTGGGCATTTCCAACCTTTACGAATCCGCGAACACGCCGCTGATCGGCTTCCTGAACAACGCCATCAAGGCCAAGGAACTGTTCAAGCGCGACAAGGACTACGTCATCATGGACGGCGAGGTCCTCATCGTTGACGAGCACACCGGGCGCATCCTGCCGGGCCGGCGCTACAACGAGGGCATGCACCAGGCCATCGAGGCGAAGGAGGGTGTGGAAATCAAGGCGGAGAACCAGACCCTGGCCACCGTGACCTTGCAGAACTACTTCCGCCTGTACGAGAAGCTCTCCGGCATGACCGGCACCGCCGAGACCGAAGCCAGCGAATTCATGGGCACCTACTCCCTCGGAGTGGTCCCGATCCCCACCAACATGCCCATGCGCCGTGTCGACCAGCCCGACCTCGTCTACAAAAACGAGGTGGTCAAGTTCGACGCCGTCGTTGAGGACATTGCCAACCGCCACGAGACCGGCCAGCCGGTCCTGGTGGGCACCACCAGCGTGGAAAAGAGCGAGTACCTCTCCAAGAAACTGGCGGAAAAGGGCGTCAAGCACGAGGTCCTCAACGCCAAGAACCACGCCCGTGAGGCCGCCATTGTGGCCCAGGCCGGGCGCCGCGGCGCGGTCACCGTCGCCACGAACATGGCCGGGCGCGGCACTGACATCATGCTCGGCGGGAACGCGGAATTCAACGCCGTGGCCACCTTGGCAGCGCAGGGCCTGGACCCTGAGGAAACGCCGGATGAGTACGAGTCAGCTTGGCATGACGCCTTTGAAGCAGCCAAACTGGCGGTGAAGGACGAGCACGAAGCCGTCCTGGAAGCCGGCGGCCTGTACGTGCTGGGCACCGAGCGCCACGAATCCCGCCGCATCGACAACCAGCTGCGCGGCCGTTCCGGGCGCCAGGGCGATCCGGGGGAGTCCCGCTTCTACCTGTCCCTGACCGACGACCTCATGCGCCTGTTCAACTCCGGTGCCGCGGAGCGGCTCATGTCACGCTCCTCCATGCCGGACGACGTCGCACTGGAATCGAAGCTGGTGTCCAAGGCGATAGCCTCGGCACAGGGCCAGGTTGAGGGCCGCAACGCCGAGCAGCGCAAAAACGTCCTGAAGTACGACGACGTCCTGAACCGCCAGCGCGAGGCCATCTACGGGGACCGCCGCCGCATCCTGGAAGGCGATGACCTCCACGAAAAGGTCCAGTACTTCCTGGAAGACACCGTCAATGAAATCATTGATGCCACCCTCAACGAGGGCCATCCCGGGGATTGGGACTTCACCTCGCTGTGGTCGAACCTGCGCACCATCTACCCTGTGGCCATTACGGTTGACGACCTTGCCGAGGAGTCCGGCGGCCCCGGCCGCATCACCGGTGAAATGCTCAAGACGGAGCTGCTCTCCGACGCCCAGGTGGCCTACCGCGAACGCGAAATGGCACTGGGCTCGGAGACCATGCGCGAGCTTGAACGCCGCGTGGTGCTCTCCGTGGTGGGCCGCAAGTGGCAGGAACACCTCTACGAGATGGACTACCTCAAGGAAGGCATTGGCCTGCGGGCCATGGCCCAGCGCGACCCGTTGGTGGAGTACCAGCGCGAGGGCTTTGAAATGTTCCAGGCGATGATGGCTGCCATCCGTGAGGAAAGCGTTGGCTTCCTGTTCAACCTGGAAGTCCAGGTGGAAAATGCTCCCGAAACCGCCGTTGGGGTGGTGGCCGAGGCGCCCGCTGGACTGATGGACCGCGTCTCCGGAGCCGCCTCCGAAGCCGCAGGTGGTGAGACGGTGCATGCCGCCCCGCACATCACGGCCCCCGGGCTGGAAGCCCCGGCCAAGCCTGCCCAGCTGCAGTTCACGGCCCCAGACGCCCAGGGCGACGCCGAAGTCCATGTGGAACGGCGCTCCAGCGGGGACGGCCTGCCGCCGTCGGCCAAGCGCTCCGGCAACAAGAAGAAGAGCAAGAAGAAGCGCTAGCCAATCTGAAGCGCCGTAACCTTCCAGGCGCCGCGAGACTCCTCGAAGCGCATGGCAATGGCGCGGAATCGCGTGCTGTCGGCAATCACGACCGACGTTTCGTAGACGCCCGGGCACACGGGGCTGCAGTGGATTGAGTGGACGATCGGCTGGCGGTGCAGCGTCCGGACGTTATCGGCAGTTCCGCAGGCTCCGCCGGATGCTGCGCCGGCTGTTGCGCCGGGGGCGCCGTCGTGGCTTAGGCGGCGGTCCTGGGCGGCGCAGGCCGAGGCGTGCAGCCTGGCCCGGGTGGTCAGGGCACTGAAGCACCTGGTGTCCAGCCAACGGGCAAGCTGTTGGACCGAGCGGGCGCCGCTGAGCACTTCAAGGGTTGCCAGTGCGATCTTGCGCGTCATCTCCGCCACCAGCGCCCGCTCCGACTTCATGGGGTCCAGGACGGTGGCGTCGGCCCGCGGATCCGTAACCGCCTGGCTGCCTACTTGGCCGCTTGTCGGACGGCCTCCCCTGACGGCGGCGCCTGGCGCTGCGCCTGGCACGGCGGCAGCAGGGCTGGCCGTCGTGCCGGCCGGAACGGTGGCCGTCGTGCGGCGCTGCGGCATCCTGACGACAGTTCCCACCGTGTCAGCGCCCGAGTTCCCGGCCGTAGCCGGTGCCGGACGCCGGACCAGCGGCGTAATGGTGGCAGTTTCTTCCGGAATGGCCATGGTGCTCATGAAGTTCCCCTTTGAACAGTGCGTTGTGAATCGCTTGCTTGAAAATTTTGGTGAGGTGCTCCGGCCTAGCTTTTGAAGTATTGCGTCCGCGCCCCTTCCGTTCAGCTGAACTCAGGTCAGCTGAACGGGGTGAGGAGCACCTGGCCCGGCAGGATGATGTTGGGGTCCGGGCCGATGACTGCCCTGTTGGCCTGGTACCAGCGCGGCCAGGCGTCGGCCACTTCCACATCGCTGGCATCCGGGCCCAGCGAGGTGGCAACGATGGACCACAGGGTGTCCCCGCCCTGGACAACCACCGTGCCGGCCCCGGATTCCGGGACTGACTTGTCCTGCACATTGCCAACCTGCCGTCCGGCAGCGGGATGCCCGGCCGCAGGGCGCCGAGCCGGGCTGACCAGGGGCCCGGGATCCGTGGCCGGCCCGTGCGGTGTCCACGCCGGATTGACGGCCGCGCCGCCGCCGGCCGCTGCACTTACGTCACCAGGCGCTGCACCGCCGCCGGCCGTGGCAGCCACGCCGGGAATGGCAGGAGCGGCGGCCACTGTGCCGGCGCGCCAGGTGGGGTCAACGGGGGCGGTGCCGCCGCCCGCTGCCATGGCCATAGGCGCGGCCATCAGGTTCAGTCCCAGTACGGCAGCCACCAGGCGCCGCATGAATGCCGGCGACCACGCCGCCGCGCCGGCTGCCAGCCGCGGTCGGCCCGACACGTGGGCAACCGCCGATATCAGTGCGCCGGAGAGGGCAGCCAGCCACCACAGCGCCACGGCAATTCCGGCCCCGGCAGACAGGGCTCCGATGAGTTCTTCCATGCGTAACTGGCCGGCGCCGCCGGCAAGGCGGTGTCGCAGCAGCGTGCTGCCCGCGAAGACCAGCGATGCACCCAAGACAAGGATTGCCACGGCCATGGCGGCGTCGGCGCCCAGCTGCTTCTTCATGTTTCCCCCGAAAGTTTCCTGTGATTTGAACGTCTTTGACAACGTTTGATGTGTTCTAGATCATTTTGACCCTCTTCTCTTCTGTTTGTCCATACCCTGGCGATAATTGTGGACGGCGTCCGGCTTGACGGGACGGAACGGTGCCCTTAGCGTGGCGGCATGCGATGGGATGGGTTGTTTGGGGACCTGGATGCACAGTGGCACGCGGCCGAGCAGCAGGACTTCGAGCTGAGGATCAACGAATTGGCGAGGGTGGAAGCGGCCCAGGTGTCGCTGGCCGATGCCCTGCGGGGGGCGTTGGGCGGCAAGGTTGGCGCGGTGCTGCGCAACGGCGTCGTCCATCATGGGCAGGTCCAGCGTGTGGAGGGCCAGTGGATGCTGCTGTTGGAAGGCGGACGTTCGGTGGTGGTGCCGCTGGCGAAGGTGTTGCGGGTGTCCGGGCTGGGGCCGGCGAGGGCGTCCCAGCAGGGCAGGGTGCGCCACTCCCTGGCGGCGGCGCTGCGAATCCTGGCGCGCAACCGTGCGGTGGTGGTCCTGGAACTGGATTCAATCCAGCCGGCCACGGTGCGTGGCGTGTTGGACCAGGTCGGTGCGGATTTCGTGGTGGTCCAGCAATTGGCCGACGGCGTGGCGCGGGCCCGCGATAATCAGCTGGGCCGCGTGGTGGTACCGGTGGAGGCGATGGTGTCCATCATGTCCTCGGCCGACAACGAGTTCTAGCGGGGTTGTTTTGCGGCGGGCTGCGCGGCGTTTTCGGACGCGAGCATGGCACGTGCCGCAGAATGGCGGTCTTCGATGAACTGTTCAAACTTGGCCTCGTCCACGCGCCACTGCCCCCGCCCGCCGATCTGGAAGGCCGGAAGCTCGCCGCTGTGGACCAGCTGGTAGCACGCCGCTGCAGAGATTTGAAGTTGTTCGGCCACGTCGGCCAAGGTCAGGAATCTAGGCATGGTCCCAGTATCCTCCTTTTTGCCATGGTTTGCATGGTTTATCCACTGTTTGCTCTCGCTCAGCCCCATAGTGCCGTTTTCGCTGTTTATCCACAGAATTACGCCATTTGGTGTTTGGGGCTATCCCGTGGGAAGGATTGACGGTAAGAATGAAGCACTGCGGTCCACTCCGCGTCGGGGCAAGCGCCCTGCCGCTGATCCGCGCCTGGGGGCGTTGTTGTAGGTGGGCCTTTGTTGCTGGGAGGGGGCCATGAGCATGGATGGACAAGCGGAGGCGCCGCGGCTGGGCAAGCCGTCGTGGAAGGATCCGCGGCTGTTGGTGGGGGTGCTGCTGGTGTTGGCATCCGTGGCCTCCGTTGTGGCACTGGTGGGTGGGGCGGACAAGACCGTTCCCATGTATGTGGCGCGTGACTCACTCGTGGTGGGGCAGAGCGTGGGCCCGGAATCCTTTGGCGTGGTCCAGGTCAGGCTGGGCGACGTTGACGCAAAATACCTCAACCCGGGAAACCAGCTCCCGGCCCACGCGGTGGCCGTCCGCCTGGTCCCTAAGGGAGAGCTGGTGCCCGTTTCCAGCATTGGCGGCACGGATGCCCTTGACCGCAAACCCGCCTCTCTGACGGTGGCCGAGCCCTTGCCGAAAGAAGTGGTCGTCGGTTCGCACGTGGACGTGTGGGTGGCCCTGCCCGACGAGCACAACGGCTATCACGAGCCGGTGCTGATGCTGCCGGGAACCGAGGTGGCGGCCTTGAACACGGCTTCCGGCGGCCTGGGTTCCGGGAAGACCACCCAGCTGCTGGTGCTGGTCAGCGACACACAGATGCCGCGGATATTGGGCGCCGTGGCCAACAAAGCAAAGGTCGCCGTTGTGTGGAATCCCGGAGCCGGGCAATGAACGCCGTGCCTGTCGTGACGGTGGGGGACACCGGCGGGCACGCCATAGACGCCCTGGAGCGCCAGCGCGGGGCCGTCGCCGTGGTGCGCCGCTGCCCGGAATTGGCCGGCCTGCTTGCAGCCTGCCAGAGCGGGCTGGCCAAGGTGGCAGTGGTTGCGGAGGGTTCCGAGGGGCTGACGGCAACCTTGGTGGACCGCCTGACGGCAGTGGGGGTGGGCGTGGTTGCCGTGGCGGGCACGCAGGAGGAGGCCGGCCGGCTCCGCGGAATTGGTGCCTCGCCTGTCACGGGGGCCGTGACGGCCCATACCGTGGTGGATGCCGTGCTGGCAGCAGTCAGGGCACGCAGTCATCCACGGTCGGCCGCCTACAGTGTCCCCCTGGCTGCGGACGGCGCCGCGGCTTCGTCGACAGCCATGCCGCAAGGCGATGATCGAAGTTTCACCGGGCACGACGCCGGCTCCCGGGGCAGCGCTGTCCCGTCCGGTCGTGCTGGTGGTTCAGGAGTAGGTGCCTCCGCTGGCGGTTCAGGTGGAAGTGACTCCGATGGCGTTGCGGATCAGGACCCGACATCGCAGGGAGGCTCAGGTCGGCGGGCGTTCACAGGAAAGGAACTTCCAGCTGCAAAGAAGAGTGCATCGGCCGCCGGAACGCCGGATCTGAAATGGGCCAAAGGCTTCACCGTGCTCCGGGGGCTGGCAAGGCCCGGTAGGGGACCGACCCGGCTGAACCCGCTGGCGCGACGCCCCCGCGGCCACGACCGCCCGCCTAAACCCGGCCACTCTGCTTCAACGGTGGCGCTGGCGGGAACCGCAGCTCCGGAGGGCCATGCCGGACCGGGGGTGTCGGCACGGCCCGAGACCATTGCCGTTTGGGGGCCCATTGGCTCACCCGGCCGAACCACTTTGGCCCTCAACCTGGCCGCGGAACTTGCCGCCCAAGGGCGCCGCGTGCTGGTGGTGGATGCCGACAGCTACGGTGCCTCAGTGGCCGGCAGCCTGGGCCTGTTGGACGAGTCCGCCTCCTTTGCACAGGCCTGCCGCGTTGCCGACCAGGGGGTGCTGAGCCCTGCGAGCCTGTCCAAGATCTGCACTGAGGTGGTCTTCGACGGGGGCACGTTTTTGCTGCTGACCGGCCTCACCCGGGCCGACCGGTGGCCGGAGCTAAGGGCTGCCGCCGTCGAACGGGTGCTGCACACCGCACGTGACCTGGTGGATGCGGTGGTGGTCGACTGCGGATTTTGCCTGGAGACGGATGAGGAACTGAGCTACGACACGGTTGCGCCCCGGCGCAATGCCGCCACCTTGGCTGTTCTGGCCCGGGCGGACACCATTTATGCAGTGGGCAGTGGCGACGCCATCGGCATTCCTCGGTTGATCCGGGCACTTGCGGAGCTGGCCGAGGGTCCCGGCGGAATGTCGGGCGCCACCATCTCGGTGGTTCTGAACAAGGTGCGGCGCAAGGCCGTGGGCGGTTCCCCTGCCAAGGCCCTGGAACAGGCATGGGAGCGGTTTGGCCCGCAGCAGCCCATTGGCCACTTCCTGCCCTGGGATGCCGAAACTACGGACAAGGCCCTGCTGGAAGGGCGGCTGCTGCTGGAGGTGTCCCCGGACTCGCCGTTGCGACAGGCCATTCAAAAGATTTCTTGTGCACACGTCCAACAGATTCGCAAAGCACTGTAACAATCGCCACAGCGGGGCCCGGAAATCCGGGCTAGGCTCTGGGTGAGGCCGCAAAGAAGCGGCCTTTTCTTCTTTGACGGAGGCGTTTTTTTATGTCGTCTAACTCACCCACGACCGAGTCTGTACAAGACCCTTCCCGGTTGAGCCCCGGTGACCGGCAGTTCATCACCGACTACTACGTGCAATTGTCCGATGAGGACACCGCTGCCTACGATCCTGCCGTCCTTGACGCCCGGGCCCTGACGCACCGTGAGCTTGCCCAGGGGCGCGCCCCTGGAACCGTCAATGTTGAGGTGCTGGACGAGCGCGACGCCAGCATGGTCTACATTGTCACCGACGACATGCCGTTCCTGGTTGACTCCGTCAACGCCGAACTGGTGCACCAGAACCACGCCATCCGCCTGGTGACCCACCCCATGTTCGTGGTCTCGCGTAACAAGACGGACCACTCCCTGGCAGGGGTCAGCAAGGTGCCTTCCCACGCAGGCGTGGCCAGCGGAGACACGTCCACGCTCCCCAGCATCGCGCACCTGATTGCCGAAGGTGACAACGCCGCCCACCTCGAGTCCTGGATCGCCGTCGAGATTGACAAGGCCGGCGACGCCGAAAAGGCGGCCCTGGTGGCAGGGCTGGTAAAGGTCCTGGCAAATGTCCGCGCCGCCGTCGAAGACTGGCCCGTCATGCGGGAGAAGGCGCTGAGCCGGGCCGAGGTGCTGGCCACCGAGCTGGCCGGGGAGTCGCTGAACGACATCCGTGAGGCCGAGGACCTGCTGCACTGGATGGATGCCGACAACTTCACGTTCCTGGGCTACCGGGAATACGACCTGGTCAAGCAGGACGGCGAAGACGTGCTGGTCAACCGCGAAGGCAGCGGCCTGGGCTTGCTGCGTGACGGCTCCAGCCACCCGACCGTGCAGCACCTGACCACCACCGGCCAGCGCAAGGCGCGCGAAAAGCGCGTCCTGGTCATCACCAAAGCCAACTCCCGTTCCACGGTGCACCGCGCCGCCTACTTGGACTACATCGGCATCAAGTCCTTCGACTCCCAGGGCAACGTCAACGGCGAGCAGCGCTTCATCGGCTTGTTCTCCTCGGCCGTCTACACCGGATCGGTGCGCAACATTCCCGTGGTGCGTGAAAAGGTCGACGCTGTCCTGCGCCACTTTGGCTTCCCCCCCGATTCCCACTCCGGCAAGGACCTTTTTGCCGTGCTGGAAACTTACCCGCGCGATGAACTGTTCCAAATTGAGGTTGAAGACCTCATTGAAACCGCCAACGGCATCCTGCGCCTGGCAGAACGCCGCCGCACCCGCCTGTTCCTGCGCCCGGACATCTACGGCCGCTTCATGTCGGCACTGATCTACATCCCCCGCGACCGCTACACCACGGCCGTCCGCCGCCGCATTGAGGATGAACTCACCCGCACCTTCAACGCCGTCTCCATCGACTTTGAAGCCCGCATGAGCGAGTCGGCGCTGGCCCGCCTGTTTTTCCGGATCCGCCTGCCCAAGGACTACTACGTCCCGGAAAACCTCCAGACGGCAGAACTGGAGCAGCGGCTCGTCATGGCTGCCAGGTCCTGGCCCGAAGGCATTGCCCAGGTGCTTAGGGAAACTTATCCCCTGGACGCTGCCGAGCCGCTGGCCGCCAAGTGGGCCGACGCCTTCCCCGCCAGCTACCGCGTGGACTTTGAAGTGGAGGACGCCCTCGAGGACATTGCCCGCTTCGAGGACTTTGACAGCAACTACAAGTTGGTGGTGGAGGCCGGGACCAGCCCGGACAAGTGCGCGCCCGGCATGCACGTCTACGTGCCCGCCACCTCCCAGGACGGACGCGACGGCGATGCCCGCGTCAAGCTGTACATGGCCCACCCCCAGAGCTTGAGCAACATCCTGCCGTTCTTCCACAACCTCGGCATTGAGGTCATTGACGAACGCCCGTTTGAGATTGAGACGGCCGACAAACGCGACTTCTTCCTCTACGACCTGGGCTTGAAGTACCCGACCGGCGTGGACCCGCTGGCCACGGCCAGCCTGCTGACCGACGCCTTCGGTGCAGCCACGACGGGGGCCAGCGAATCCGACCTCTTTGACCGGCTGGTGCTGACCGAGGGCATGGACTGGCGCCAGATCGTGATTCTTCGCGCCTATGCCAAGTACCTGCGCCAGATGGGAAACACCAACTCCTTTGGCTTCATTGCCGACACCCTGCTCCACAACGTCGCCGTCACCCGGGCGTTGGTGGAGCTGTTTGAGACCCGCTTCAACCCGGCAGTTGCGGAGGAGACCCGCGTCAGTCGTCTGGACGAGGTCCGCGGAGGCCTCCTTGAAGCTCTGGAAAAGGTGTCAACACTGGACGCCGACCGTGTCCTGCGCACCATTGCCAACCTGCTTGAATCGACACTGCGCACCAACTACTACCGCGGCCGTGACTTTCTCAGCCTCAAACTCGACCCCTCAGGGATCGACGGATTGCCGTTCCCACGCCCAATGTTTGAAATCTGGGTGTATTCCCCACGCGTTGAAGGCGTCCACCTGCGCTTTGGCAAGGTGGCCCGCGGCGGCCTGCGCTGGTCGGACCGCCGCGAAGATTTCCGCACCGAGGTCCTGGGCCTGGTCAAGGCCCAGACCGTCAAGAACGCCGTCATCGTCCCCACGGGCGCAAAAGGCGGCTTCTTCCCCAAGCAGCTGCCCAACCCGGCCGTTGACAGGGGCGCCTGGATCACGGAGGGCAAGGAAAGCTATAAGACCTTCATCCGCGGCCTCCTTGACGTCACCGACAACCTCGTGGCCACGGCCGACGGCGAAGTGGTTGTGCCGCCGGAGAACGTGGTCCGACATGACTCGGACGACACGTACCTGGTGGTGGCCGCTGACAAGGGGACGGCATCGTTCTCCGACACAGCCAACGCCATATCGGCAGAGTATGGCTTCTGGCTTGGCGACGCTTTCGCCTCCGGCGGCTCCGTGGGTTACGACCATAAGGAAATGGGCATCACGGCCCGCGGTGCCTGGGAGTCCGTCAAGCGCCACTTCAGCGAGTTCGACGTCGACACCCAGGCCGAGGAGTTCACGGCAGTGGGGATTGGCGACATGTCAGGCGACGTTTTTGGAAACGGCCTGCTGCGCACCCGCCACGTGCACCTCGTGGCAGCTTTTGACCACCGGGATATCTTCCTGGACCCGAACCCGGAACCGGGCGCTGCCTTTGACGAGCGCCAGCGCCTTTATGACCTGCCCCGGTCCTCCTGGCAGGACTACAACAAGGAACTGATCAGTGAAGGCGGCGGCATTTACTCCCGCACGCTCAAGTCGATCCCCGTATCCGAACAGGTCAGGGTGGTTTTGGGGCTGCCCGAGGGAACCGTCAAGCTGAGCCCGCCGGAACTGCTGCGGGCCGTGCTGCTGGCCCCCACGGACCTGCTTTACAACGGCGGAATCGGCACGTACATCAAGGCCAGCACGGAAAGCAATGCCGAAGTGGGCGACAAGGCCAATGACGCCATCCGCGTGGACGGCCGGGACCTGCGGGTCAAGGTGGTCGGTGAAGGCGGAAACCTGGGCATGACCCAGCACGGCCGCGTGGAGGCTGCACTGCACGGGGTCATCCTAAACACCGACGCCATTGACAACTCGGCGGGTGTTGACTGCTCCGACCATGAAGTTAACATCAAGATCTTCGTGGACCGCATGGTGGCCGCCGGCAAGCTGGAGACGAACGAGCGCGCAGCGTTCCTGATGTCCATGACCGAGGAAATAGGGCACCTGGTGCTCGAGGACAACATCGACCAGAACGTGCTGCTGCTCAACGACCGCCAGCGCGTGGTGGAGTGGAGCCCCAGCTACGAACGGTTCATGGACTGGCTGGAAAAGAACGGCGAGCTGGACAGGGGCATCGAGGCGCTGCCCACGAATGAGGAACTCCATGAGCGCCTCTTGGGCGGCCAGGGACTCACCTCGCCGGAGCTGGCCGTGCTGGCCGCCTACGCCAAGATGGAACTCGCTACGGCGCTCAGCGACAGCGACTTGGCCGATGATCCGTGGTTCAAGTCGACGCTGCGCCGGTACTTCCCGGCCCAGGTTGCCGAACGGTTCGACGCCGAACTCGACACCCACCCCCTGCGCCGGGAAATCATTGCCACCGTGGTGGCCAACGACATGGTGAACCTGGGCGGGATCACGTTTGCCTTCCGCGCCATGGAGGAGTCCTCGGCCGACGAAGTGGCGATTGCGAAGGCGTTTGTGGCCCTGCACGAAATCTACGACTTCGACGCCATGACTGCGGCGCTGCGCGAGCTGCCGCCGTCGTTCCCCACCGAGCAGTGGTGCACGGTGCAGCTGGACATGCGCCGGCTGCTGGACCGCGCCCTGCGGTGGCTGGTCAACGAGAGCACCGGCCAGCGCACCATCGCCGAGGTGATTGGCCAGTTCAAGCCTGTTGTCTCCTCGCTGGGGGCCCGAATGGGTGACTTCTTCCAGGGCGTGGACGTGGACCGCGTGCAGTTGTGGCGCGACCGTGCCAAGTCGTTCAACATGCCCGACGCACTGGGGCTGCAGTGGGCGGAACTGTTCGAAACGTTCCCCCTGCTGGACGTGGCCAAGGTCAGTGCCAGCGTGGACGAGCCTGTGGAGGATGTGGCCAGCGTGTACTACGCGCTGTACAACCGCTACGGCGTGGACGCCCTGCTGGAGCGGATCACGGCACTGCCACGCAATGACCGCTGGCAGGCACTGGCCCGTGCCGCCCTGCGGGATGACCTGTACGCCACCACGGCGGACATGGCCAGCAACGTCATGCACAGCACCGAAAACGGGACGGGCACAATGGCCCGCATCGAAGGCTGGGAGGCACAGAACAAGGAACAGCTCACGCGTGCCACCAAGATGTTTGCCGAGGTGAATGAGCTTGAGCAGGACGACATGGCCTCCTTGTCGGTAGCATTGAGGCTCTTGCGTTCGATCGTTCGGCGCTAGCAACTACACGGCCGGTGCCCGCGCCCCACGGGGGGTGCGGGCACCGGCAACCAATACAGGAGGAGCCGCGGGTGGCCATCTTTGCCGACATGATCAGGGAGGGTGCTGATTTTGGACCGGGGGATGCCGAATGGCTGCACCTTCTGGTGGGGGACTGGCAGCTCATTGCCGATCTTGCCTTTGCCGACCTGGCCCTCTGGTTTCCACACCCCCAGAAAGGGTACGTGGCGCTGGCGCACGTCCGCCCGTCCACCAGCCACACCATGTTCCACACCGACTTTGTGGGCGAAAGCATCCGCCCCGAACTGGAACCCCTGGTCAATTCCGCCTGGCGGAGCCAAAACATAGAGCGGTCCACTGAGACGGGCATCTGGAATGCCGACATGGCCATGCGGGTGGAGGCCATTCCCATGGTCCGCAACGGCCGCACCCTGGCCGTAATCACCACGCACATGGACCTCTCCAGCTCGCGGATGCCCTCCCGTCTTGAGCTGACATACCGCCAGTGCGCCTATGACCTGCTGAAGATGGCCACGCTGGGGCTCTGGCCCGACTTTGCCTCGCCCACTGGGTCCCGCCGCGGCGCGCCGCGTGTGGGCGACGGGGTGCTGCGGCTGGATGTGGACGGAATCGTCCAGTACGCCAGCCCGAACGGCGTATCGGCATTCCGGCGCCTGGGCGACGGGGAGTCCTTGGAGGGCCGCTCCCTGGCGGAAGTCACCACCGGGCTGCTCAAGGACAGGCGCATGGTGGATGAAACGCTGCCGCTGGTGGTGACCGGTCGCATGCCGTGGCGGACGGAAATTGAATCGCGTGGAGTCAGCCTGTCCCTGCGGGCCATCCCGCTGCGCGACGCCTCTGAACGGTTTGGGGCCCTGGTGCTGTGCCGCGATGTGTCTGAGTTGCGGCGCCGGGAACAGGAACTGGTGACCAAGGATGCCACCATCCGTGAGATCCACCACCGCGTGAAAAACAATCTGCAAACCGTCGCGGCCCTGTTGCGCATGCAGTCCCGGCGCATGCACAGCGAGGAAGGCCGGCAGGGGCTGGAGCAGGCCATGCGCCGCGTCTCCACGATCGCCCTGGTGCATGAAACGCTGTCCCAGGGACTGGCCCAAAACGTCGACTTTGATGAGTTGATCGACCGCCAGTTCCGGCTCTCCGCCGAGGTGGCGTCACCGGCCCAGAAGGTGCACACCGAGCGTGAAGGAATCTTCGGCGAGCTGCCCAGCGATTTCGCCACCCCGCTGGCACTGGTGATCAACGAACTGGTGACCAACGCCGTCGAGCATGGCTTGCAGGACCGGGAAGGCACAGTCCGGATGACGGCCAAGCGGTACAAGAACGGTGCCGGCGACGATGCCCTGGCCGTCACGATCGAGGACGACGGGGTGGGGTTGCCTGCCGGTCACATCGCCGAGGGGCTTGGCCTGCAGATTGTGCGCACCCTGGTCACCAGCGAACTGGGCGGCACCATAGAGTGGACGCCGCGTGACGGTGGGGGCACCACCGTGTTCCTGGAAATGGCGTTGATCCGCCGGCATTAGAGGCCGCCCTTAAAGCAACTGGCCCGCAGCTGCGGTTGAAATGCACCAATTTCCTGGTGCGATTTACAACCGCTGCTGCGGGCCGGCCGCGAGGGGCTAGCTGGCGCGGCGGGCGCGGGCGGCGCGGCGCTTCATGGCGCGGCGTTCGTCCTCGCTCAAGCCACCCCAGACGCCGGCGTCCTGGCCGGACTCAATGGCCCACTTTAGACAAGTGTCGATGACTGGGCAACGACGGCATACGCTCTTTGCTTCCTCGATCTGCAACAAAGCGGGCCCGGTGTTTCCTACAGGGAAAAACAATTCCGGGTCCTTGTCGAGGCAGGCTGCGCGACTACGCCAGTCCATGCTGATCACTCACTCCTTATTAGAACGGGAGGCTGTTTGTGAAATATTTCACGTTTGGCCACATAAGAAAAGGGCCTCTTCGGCCCCTTTAGGTCATTGAGTTAAGCGTGTCATGTTAACTCTTTGTAAACAAGGGGTATTGATGCATAATTTGCACTCCACACGTGAGCGATGCGTCACAAACGCCAAGGCGCCCATGGCTGTTCCCCGACTATCTCCGGTAGGGTGCACTTGTGTCAAGACCTCCCCGGAACCCGCAGAACCAGCCCGCCCCCGAGCCGCGGGACCCTGTGCCATCCAAGGGGGCTGTCCCTCCCAAAGGGGCCATGCCCCCCGCAGGATCCGGCTCGCGGCCACCCCGGCCCCCTGGCGTGGTGGTCATAGCGGCGGTGGTCGCGCTTGAAGCACTTGAGCTGGCCGCGGCCGCCCTCTGGCTGGGCATTGGTTCGTTTTCCCAGCCGCCGCAGTCGCTTGCAAGCTCCGTGTTCCTGGTGGTGTTGACACTGGCCCTGGCAGCCGGCCTGGCCGCCGTCTCCGTCAACGCCTACAGGGGTTTTCGCTGGACGCGGTCGGCGGCGTTCGTGTGGCAGCTGCTGATGGTGGCGCTGGCCATGCCGGCACTATTTGGCGGTGCGGTTCCTGTTGGCGTGCTTTTGCTGCTGCCGGCGCTGGCCGGCATCTACTATTTGTTCACGCCCAGGGTGGTGGCGTTCTCGCTGCGGACCGGTGGCGAACACCCCGTGCTGTAGTTGCACATGGTCATCTCACTCCCCGGCCCGGCCGATGTCGGCGAATGGGAACTGGAACCACTCCAAGTTGCCGCGCTCCACAAGGACTGCGCGTCCCGCGGGTTCTGAACCAGGGGTGTCCAGGCGCACCCCCAGCATTTCTCCGTCCTGGGCCCTCTTCGGGCCGAGAATGATGCCGTGCTCCATGTTCCGCAGCCCCCATTCCAGGGGCAAGCGGGACAGGGATGGCAGATGGTTGGGAAGGGCAACCACGGCCACGGCCCCCTGGTCCAGCTGGCGACCCACCTCGGAAAGGCGGACAGGGTCCAGGGTGATGGCGTCGTCCACCCACACGATGGGCGGCCCCGGCTGCTCAAGCCCGACATCCGGTTCCGGCTCATTGAGGGCCCGAACCGACCGCAAAAAGCTCGAGCGCCCCGAACCTGGCCCGCCAAAAAGCGGCAGGACTGTCCCAGCCCGGATTCTCACGCTGATGGGAGTGCGGCCGTCGCCGCCGAGGCCCACAAACAACGAAGCCTCGCCCTGGCACTGGGACGTAGCCGGTGAACTGTTGCGGTTGCCGTGGGCATCGCCATTGCCGTCGCTGTTCCTGTCGCCGCCGCTGCTACTGCCCCGTTGTGCCTGAAGTCCGCGAATGGTGTCGCGGGCCTGGCCCAGTGTCAGCCCCTCCGGGAGGTCGCAGACCACAATCGGCGGCTCGGGCGGCAGTGGTCCGCGGTGGGAAGCATTTCCTGAAACCCTCCGTCCCGTGATTGCGCCCGTTGCGACGTTCAAAAGGGGTTCCAGGACATTTCCTTGGTGACTGACCGGGCCAGCGTGCAGCCGGTGGCGGGACGAAGGGGACGAAGTTGCGGCTGCCTGGCCAAGCTGGGCAGTGTGCGGATCGTCGGGAAGCCCTCCTGACGCTGCGGCGTTGATGGGCCCAAAGACGGCGGCCCGGCCTGGAAGCGGTGCAAACCGCGGTAGCTTCGGCCACAAAATCGTGGACTCCGTGCTGGCCCGGTGCGGGAGGAACAACCGGTTGGGGATCGAAGCCATGAACGGTGCAGTCAGGAGTTCGCGGTCGCCGCCAAGGACCACGCTGATCCTGCGCCCGCCGTGGCGAACCAATCCGGTCATCGCGTCCTCTGCCCATGGCCAGGGGCTTGACCTGAATCCGGCCAGCCAGCGTCCCCAATCGGAGGCGAACAGCACCACGAAGGCGGAGTCTGAACCGGCCAATCCTGCCAGGCGCTGCAACAGCCGGGCGGCGGTGCGGAGCCGGTGGGGCGTGGCGTACCCGCCCACCGCCGGGTCCCCGGCGAAAGCCTGGAGGGAACCATCGCCGTCCAGGATGTAAGCGAAATGTGGAACGGTTCCGGGTTCGGTGGAACGTGCCCTGATGAATTGGCATGCAAGCAGCCCCACCGCGGCGGAGGCTTCCGACTGTGTGCCCACGCACGCCACATGGGAATGCGTGGCAGGGCACCACAGGAGGGGCTCGACGGTTTGGGCTTCGGGCACATCCACCACTCCCAACGCCAGCCCTGGCCCGCTGCCATCCGGCACCGCAACCATGGCGGCGTCCTGGCCCAGGTCCGGTCCGGCAAGGGCGGAAGGGGCCTGGGCCGCCACGTCCACCACGGCAGGAAGGTCAGGCGCCACGACGGCGGGTGCGGCCGGTGGCGGCCCGTCTTCTGCGGCAGACCCCGCTCGATACAGCTCCCACGCGTCCGTCAGCATCGCTGCCACCGGTGCGATGTCGCTGTCGGGGGTACGGTCGGCGGTGCCACTATCCGCATGCCCGATGGCGGCCTGCCCGGCACCCTGCCCCAACACGTCCGCTGTTGCAAGGGCCACGGGACGGCTGGCTGGTTCCTTGTCAGGAAGGCGAAGAGTGGCGCATTGGAACTGCGTGGGACGGGCGCCGGCCCGGCTAATGTATGCGCGACCTGGTGTGCCAACGCTGATGGTGGCAGCCGAACCCGTTCCGATGACGTCCTGGGAATCAAAAGTGGTTTGCACCCGCAGGCACACAGAGCTGGTGACGTTGGCTCGGATGTCAGCATTGATGGCACCCTGCGGGCGCTGGGTGGCCATGACCAGGTGGATGCCCAGCGAGCGGCCTACGGCAGCTATTCGCATCAGCTCCGCCATGGCGTCTGGAAACTGGTCCACCAACACTCGGAATTCGTCCACCACAATCATCAGGTGGGCCATTCCCGCGTATCGGCCGGCGTGAGCGGACCGGTAGGAATCGCTGTCGGCTGCCTCGGCGTGCCCCAACATGGACTCTCTTTTGTGGATTTCGGCCCGGAGTGAAGCGATGGTGCGTGCAATGCCGTGGCCGTCCAAATCCGTCACCAGGGATGTCGTATGGGGAAGCTTCTGCATGGCCCCCAATCCCGCCCCGCCCTTGAAATCGATAAACACGAATTGCAGGTCGGCGGGCGAGTGGGTGGCTGCCAGGCTTCCCACCAGGGTGCGCAGGAATTCGGATTTTCCCGAGCCGGTGGTGCCGCCCACCAGGAGGTGCGGGCCGTGGCGGGAGAAGTCAAATAGTTCAGGACCGGCGGGGGACTGCCCAATGGGAACCGAGGCTAACGGGCGGTTTGTCGTGGCGGCCCATTGGCGCGCCACCGCCTCCGGCGTGCAATTGGAGAGGGGCGGCACGCGGCAGGGTTCCAGGGAATTGCGACGTGGAGTTGTGGTCGTTGCGGAACGGGCCCTGGCCCTGGCATACCGGTCAAAGAGCAGGGCGGGAACACCGTCAGGGACAAACGCCACTCCATTCGCCGCACCGACCACGCAGTTCCCTTGCGCGCGCAGGGTGGCAGCGGCAGGGACGCCGGCCGCAATGCCGCCAGTGAATGCCACTATCCGAAGCCCCGGACATGTGGCTTCCACGGCCGTGGCGGACATGTCAACCGCCACCAGCACGCACGGCGGCCCGCTTTCGGTTCCATTCGGTGTGGGGTCAGGTGGCGGCGACTGTTCGGCGCGAATGCCGGACGGGCACAATTCCTGTACGGCCTCAATGGCCGATTCAGAGGTAGTTGCCAGGACTGTGTTCCGGAGAAACCTGGCGCACAGAGGTACTCGGTCAGGGGCGCCAAGCAACACCACGGGCACTGCGGCGGCGTCCAACTGCATCAAGACAAAGTTCAGCAACAAGGCAAGCGCAGGGGCCGCCCCACGGAGATGGGTAGTCCCGCCGGGCAGGGGGACAGCGACAGGAAGTCCGCTGGCAACGGGCGCAAGGAATCCAGGGCTGGCCGGGACCAGCACAACGTTGGTGGCCTGGGTGGCCGTGCCCAACCGGACGGCAATGCCCCTGACTGCGGGCAAGTCCGGCGCTGGAGGGGGCGCACTTTCTGGGTTCTCGGCAGTGGCCGCCTGTGCCGTGGCCAAAAATTCGTCAGCGCCCGGGAACGCCGCCATCCGGCGGGCGGCATCACGGCGGGCGGCATCCGCCACCACGGCCGAAAAGTCCCGCCGGTGCCTCGCCCCGCCGAGCAGGGGCACCAAGACCGTGACAGCGCCCATGCCCGCAAAGGCCAGAAACATCCACGAACCGGTCAGCCAGGCAAACAACACCCCGACCACCAAGGGCAGCAGGCCTGCGGCGACCATGGCCCAACGCCCGCGAGACATTCCGGCGGGAGCATCCAGGGACACGGGGCGCAGTACGCCAGGGTCCAGCAGCCCGGGCCATCGGGTTGGCGGCATTGCATGTTCTCCCGTGCCGGGCACCCCCGCAACGGGCGTTTCCGGCGCAAACATTCCCGGGACGTGGCCGGCCGCCTCCGGACGAGCTGTGGCAGGTGTTGCCTCCGGTCCGGGCGGGATGCCCCCGGGTACGTCCAAAAGGATGGCGAAGCCCGTCATGCCGCAGCTGACCAGGTCTCCCACCTGCACGTCAACGGCTCCCTTGACAGGCGTTGCGTCCGCCGTGGGGCAGCGGTCCCAGCCACGGACCACCCTGAACCCCGTGGAGCCACGCGCCGGCGTCAACGTCATCGCGGACTCTCCCACGTCCAGGGTGCCGTGGAAACGGGACAGGGTGGGATCGGGGATGGGAATTCTGCAACGCCCCCGCCCCAGCGTGTAGCTGCCCCGCTGCAGCGGGAACATTGCTCCAGCCGCGGGCCCTGACCGGACGGCCAGTAGTGCAGGCGCGCCCCTGGCATGGAGACCTCCACCCGACGCACGCCCCGTCTCGCCGTGCGATTTAGCTTCCGGGTCCAGGGGCCCCGGATGAACCACCACGACGGCGCCGTCGACCAGCGGAGGGTTTCCCGGCCGCAGACCGGCTACGGGGCGCCCGGCCACGGAGAAGTTGGCGCCGGGCCAACGCGCGGCCAGTGCCTCCCACGCCCCGCGGCCAGGCTGCGCGCCTCCCTTCGCGGCCTGCCGAATCCCGACCGTGGCCTCAGCCTGCCCGCCCCCAGCGCCCGGAGGCGGGCGCCACGGTACAGCCTCCGGGACAAACAGGCTGAGCTCCAACGCCGGAAATGGCGCCATCCCCGGGCCTGCCACGGCGGTGACCTCCAGCTGCATTCCCCATCACCTCCCGTGCGTGCCCCACTGCCAATGACCGGCCGGGTACCGGCCTTCTGGATTTTCAGCCTAGGCGGGACGGAAGTGTCCGCAATCGCCGACGTCGTGCATTGTCAACAAGCAGCCGACCGGCGGGGGCTGTGGAGGGACAAATGGCGCTCCGACCAGCGCAATGACAGGCCTGCGGGCATGGCAATCAGTCCGTGAAGTGCCCCGGGTCATAGGTGGCCGCAAGCAATGATCGCGTAACGTTCAGGTAACCTAGAAAGGTAGATGTGGCACCGCCGTGCCCGCAAACCACTACACAGGAGAGTTTGTGAACGCTGACCTAGTCGTCGTCGGTTCGGGTTTCTTTGGCCTGACCATTGCAGAACGGGCCGCAAAAGAGCTGGGCTTGAAGGTGGCCGTCCTGGACCGCCGCCACCACATTGGCGGCAACGCCTACAGCGAGAACGAGGCCCAGACGGGCATCGAGGTGCACCGCTACGGCGCCCACCTTTTTCACACCTCCAACGAACGCGTCTGGGAGTATGTGAACCGCTTTACCCAGTTCACCAACTACCAGCACAAGGTCTACACCTCCCACAAGGGCGAGGTGTACCAGATGCCCATCAACCTGGGCACCATCAACCAATTTTTCCGCTCGGCCATGGGCCCGGGCGAAGCACGCAAGCTGATCCAGGAACAGGCGGGGGAGCTGGCGGGCACCGACCCGTCGAACCTGAACGACAAGGGCATCCAGCTCATTGGCCGTCCCCTCTATGAGGCGTTCATCAAGCACTACACGGGCAAGCAGTGGCAGACGGACCCCAAGGACCTGCCGGCGTCGATCATTTCCCGCCTGCCAGTGCGCTACAACTATGACAACCGCTACTTCAACGACACCCACGAGGGCCTGCCGGTTGACGGCTACACGGCATGGATTGAGCGCATGGCGGACCACCCGAACATTGAGGTGGTGCTGAACACCGACTTCTTCGACGACGGTGAATTCAGCCGCAAGGCAGTGCTGGGCCAGGTGCCGGTCATCTACACGGGCCCCGTGGACAGGTACTTTGACTATGCCGAGGGCGACCTCTCCTGGCGCACCATTGACCTGGAGCAGGAAGTTCTCCCCGTGGAGGACTTCCAGGGCTGCTCGGTCATGAACTACCCGGATGAGGACGTGGCCTACACCCGCATCCACGAGTTCCGCCACTTCCATCCGGAACGGACATACACCAAAGACGCGACCGTCATCATGCGCGAGTTCAGCCGTTTCGCCGAAAAGGGCGACGAACCGTACTACCCTGTCAACACCAGCGACGACCGCAAGAAACTGCTGGCCTACCGCGACCTCGCCAACGGGGAATCGGACGTGCTGTTTGGCGGGCGCCTTGGCACCTACAAATACCTTGACATGCACATGGCCATCGGTTCGGCCCTGAGCATGTTCGACAACAAAATCAAACCGCACTTCACCGGCGGGGCGAAGCTGCAAAGCGGAGGAGTTGACGCGTGAGCGTAGACGTGAAGGCTGAAAGCACGACGGCGGCGGAAGAGTCCCGTAACTGGCGCACCCTTCAGCGGGTCATCCTTCCGAGCGACCAGGACCAGGAAACCCTCCCGCTTTACCTCGACGCAGGCGGATCCGCGGGGGCATTTGGCGAGGCACCAACCACTGTTCGCGGGGAACGGCGGGAAAGGCCGGCAAAATCGACCGAAGGTGCCAACAGCGCGCGATTTGAGGATGTGGTCTCCCGGACGGCTACGTCCGTGCGTCCCGGCCAAAGGCTGTCCTTTTCCACCTACTTCAATGCCTTCCCGGCCAGCTATTGGCGCCGATGGACGCCATTGCGGGAGGTTCGACTGCGAGTTCAGACAAAGGGCCCGGGAACGGTGTCTGTATACAAGTCGAATGCCCGCGGCTCCCTGCAGCACGTCGAGACCGCCAGGGTAACAGGGTCCACTGAAAGCGTATTTGACCTTTCCTTGGCCCCTTTCGGTGACGGTGGCTGGTATTGGTTCGACGTCACGGCTGGCACCGAGCCCGTTGCTGTTGAAACTGCAGAGTGGCTGACTGACAAGGAACCCCGGACCGAGGGAACCATCACGGTTGAGATCACCACGCTGAACAAGACAGATTACTGCATCAACAATCTCAGCATTCTCGGCGCCCACCCCGAGGCCTTGTCAGCGGTCAAGGAAGTCCTGGTCGTTGACCAGGGGACGCAGAAAGTCGCGGAAGCGCCCGGATTCGACGAGGTCGCCGCTGCCTTGGGTGGGAAATTGCGCATCATCAACCAGGACAACCTGGGCGGCTCCGGCGGGTTTGCCCGCGGCATGTATGAGGCCGTCAAGAACGACAGCGACTACGTCCTGCTGCTCGATGACGATGTCGTGGTGGAGCCGGAAAGCATCACCCGCCTGTCCGTGTTCGCCGATTACTGCAAAAAGCCCACCCTGGTGGGCGGTCATATGTTTGACCTCCACGACCGCAATGTGCTCCACACCTTCGGTGAGGTGGTCAATCCTTACATTATTGGCCCGGACGAACCCAACCCTGACCAGGAAATGCGCCACAACTTCTCCCAGCAGACCCTGCGGGAGACGGCATGGATGCACCGGCGCGTGGACGTGGACTACAACGGCTGGTGGATGTGCCTGATCCCCACCCAGGTCATCCGCGAAATTGGCCTGTCCCTGCCGGTGTTCATCAAGTGGGACGACGCCGAATACGGTGTCAGGGCGAAGGCTGCCGGCTACCCCACCGTCACCCTGCCGGGTGCCGCGGTTTGGCATGTGTCCTGGATCGACAAGGACGACATGGTCGGGTGGCAGTCATATTTCCACACCCGCAACCGGTTCATTTATGCGCTGCTGCACAGCCCGTATGAATTTGGTGGCGGCCTGGTGGAAAACTCCCTGAAGCTGGATCTCAAACACAATATTTCCATGCAATACTACACCGTGCAGGGCCGCATTGACGCCCTGCGGGACCTCCTGAAGGGCCCCAACGGCCTGCACGGCATGCTGCCCACCCGCCTTCCGGAAATCCGCGCCATGGCCGCCGCCTATACGGAAACGCAGTTCAAGGCCGACGTCGACGACTTCCCCGGGGTGGCCGTCGCCAAGCTGCCGCGCAGGGGCAAGGGCTTCAGCGTCCCGTCCCTCATTAAGCTGGCGCCATGGCTTGCCAAGAATGTCATCCGCCAGGTCGCCACGCCGGTAACTGAGCAGCGCCAGTCGCACCCGGAGGCCGTGGTGGCCCACCAGGACAACAAGTGGTGGCGGATGTCCCAGTTCGACAGTGCAATTGTCAGCAACGCGGAGGGAAGCGCGGCCTCCTGGTACAAGCGCGACCCCAAACTTGTGCGCAAGCTCCTGGTGGACAGCGTCAAGGTCCACGGGGAAGTTTTGCGTGAATGGCCGCGCCTGAAGCAGGAATATCGTCAAGCACTCGCCGGCATCACGTCCATCGATGCTTGGGAGAAGACCTTCGCCGAACATAGCGAAAAAAGTGAAAACTAAACTCTTGGAATCGACGAAGGGTGAACTGGTCCGCCCGGGCACCAGCGGCGGCCTCGCCGACGTTTACCGTGAGCGTTTCTTGCTAAAACTGCTGGTGCGCAAGGAACTGAAGGTGCGGTATCGAGGTTCGGTACTCGGCATCATTTGGTCCTACGTCAAGCCCGGCGTGCAGTTCGTGGTCTTTTACCTGGCCTTGGGCGTGTTCTTGGGAATGGAGCAAAGCCCCACCAACAAGGGAGGCTTGGCCAACTACGCCATTTACTTGTTCTCCGGCATCATACTGATCAACTTCTTTACTGAAGCCCTGGGGAATGCGTCCCGGTCCATCGTGGGCAATGGCGGATTGATAAAAAAGATATATCTTCCCCGCCAGCTGTTCCCGGTTGCCTCGGTGTGGGTGTCGGCGGTCCATTTCTTCCCGCAGCTGTTAATCTTGGTGGTTGCCTGCCTCTTTTCTGGCTGGCACCCGTCGCTGCTCCAGCTTCTTGCCGCAGTGGCAGGGTTCATCATCGTCGCACTGCTCTCAACGGGCCTCGGGCTGCTGTTCGGCGCGGCCAACGTGTATTTCCGGGACTCCGAGAACTTTGTGGACATGCTCCTCATGATTGCCACGTGGGCGTCGCCCGTCATGTATTCCTGGACCATGGTGCAGCACAAGCTGGGCGAGATGTGGTATTCGATCTACCAGGTCAACCCCATTACCATCGCGGTGGAAACTTTTCACTATGCGTTCTGGCTCCCGACGACGGACGGAACCGCGGGCATCCCGCCGCACCTTTTGTCCCTGTGGATTCCCGTTGGCCTGCTTGTCTCCGCCGCTGTTCTCCTGTGGGGCCAACTGACTTTCCGACGCCTTGAGGGCCGTTTTGCCCAGGAGCTCTAAAATGACTACCGCTATTGAAGTTCAGGGCATCAGTAAGCAATTTGTGCTGCGCCACACACGCTCCCTCAAGGAAGCCTTTATCTGGCTCATTAAGGGACGCAAGGGCGATCTGTCGGAGAAATTCCACGCACTCAAGGACGTGGACTTGATGGTGGAGCAAGGCGAGACCGTAGCCCTTCTGGGGTTCAACGGGTCCGGCAAGTCCACGCTCCTCAAGCACATTTCAGGTGTCATGATTCCTGACACCGGCAGTGTTCGCACGCGCGGAAAAGTGGCGGGCCTGATCGAAGTTGGGGCCGGATTCCACCACGACCTTTCCGGCCGGGACAACGTCTACCTCAACGGAGCCATCCTTGGGATGACGGAGGCGCAGATCGACGAGCGCTTTGAATCGATCATCGACTTTGCTGAAATCGGCCAGTTCATTGACACCGAGGTGAAGTTCTATTCTTCCGGCATGTACCTGCGCCTGGCATTCTCTGTAGCCGTGCACACGAACCCTGAGGTATTTCTCGTCGATGAAATCCTTGCTGTTGGAGACGAGCCTTTTCAGAAAAAGTGCATCGCCAAAATCCAGGAGTTGGCCGCAGAGGGACGAACGCTCGTCGTCGTCAGCCATGACTTGGATCTGGTCGCACGTATTTGCGACCGCGGAGTGGTGCTCGATCACGGCGAAGTGACCTTTGACGGTGGCATTCACGAGGCCGTCGCCAAGTTGCGCGGCGCGTAGGCCAGCTTGGTGAGTATCCTTGCCAAAGACGCTGCGGCGTCGGCCAGACCTCGGCGGACACGGCGGCCCGCAGGGTTCCGTCCTGACATCCAGGCGCTGCGGGCTGTGGCTGTCACCCTTGTTGTCCTGACCCACCTGTGGCCGAACCGGCTCACCGGCGGCTATGTCGGGGTGGACGTCTTCTTCGTCATCTCAGGGTTTTTGATCACATCGCACCTGGCCAAGGAAATCTATGCGACGTCCGCCCTGTCGTTCGGCCGGTTTTATGCCCGGCGGATCAAGCGACTCCTGCCGGCCGCGTTCATTGTCCTCGCCATTGGCGGGGCCGCAGTGGCCATCTGGGTCCCCTACTCCGAATGGCAGCCGACAGCACGCGAAGTGATTGCAAGTGCCTTTTACGTGGAAAATTGGTCCCTTGCCGGCCAATCCATCGACTACTCGGCCATCAATAACCAGGCAACCATTGCCCAGCACTACTGGTCCCTGTCTGTGGAGGAACAGTTCTACTTCCTGTGGCCCCTGGCGCTGTTCGGCCTCTACAGGCTCGGGACGAGGCTAGGTGCCCGACGGCGGACGATGCTGGCCGGAATCACCATATTGGGCCTGGCAAGCCTGGTCTACTCCATCGTCTTTACCGCAGCCAACCCCAACCCTGCGTACTTCATCACGCCAGTACGGGTGTGGGAGTTTGCCGCAGGCGGGATCCTTGCCATTGCCGCCGCCAAGGTGTCCATGCCCCGGGTTCTTGCAGACGTCCTCGCCATCCTGGGCTGGGTGGCCATCGGCATCTCCGCATTGTGGTTCGGCCCCCAGACGGAATTCCCCGGATGGGCGGCCGTGCTGCCCGTTACCGGGGCAACGGCGGTCATCGCCAGCGGGACCGGACGGACTCGTGTCCCCTTCCACCCCCTGGTCGCCTGGAAGCCGGTCCAGTTCGTCGGTGACGTGTCGTACTCGATCTACCTCTGGCACTGGCCGATGATCGTCGTGGCACCCTATGTCCTCCTGGCGCCCCTGAACTCCTGGGCAAAGATCGGCATCATTGCCCTCTGCGTGCCCCTGGCGTGGCTGACCAAAGTGCTCGTGGAGGACCGCGGCAAGTCCTGGAAGATCCTGGGCGGGCGCCCGCGGGCAACCTTTTTGAGCATGGGCGGCGGCTTGGTAGTGCTCGCCCTGCTGGCTGGTTCCATGGCGTGGGGTGGCACCCTGCAAGAAAATCGGGCAGAGGCGGTTCAGGCCCAGCAAATGGGTCGGCCCTGCCATGGGCCGGCTGCGCTGCCTGCCCAAAAGGCATGCACTGATGCCTTGGGCCCGGCTGCAGTCACCGCCATGGGGCCGGCCAACCGCTACTACGCCTCGGCGCCCGAATGCGCTCCCGATCCCGGCAGAAAAGCAGCAGGGGTCAAGGTCGTCACTGTTTGTGATTACTCGGGCGGGCGCAAGAACGCTCAAAATATCTGGCTCACGGGCGATTCCCACGCCGAGCAGTGGAAGCCGGCCCTGTTGCTGCTGGCACAAAAGAACCACTGGAAACTGACGTATGCGCTGCTGGGGGGATGCCCCGTGGCCGACGTCAGCTTTGCCGGCTATCACGGGAAGAACGATCCTGCCGCGAATGCCTCATGCATGGCGGGAGCACACTCCATTGCCGGCCTGATTGCCTCGGACAAGCCGGACAAGGTCTTCTACTCCATCTTTTCCCGCAAGGAAAAAGTCGACGACGGCTCCGGCCGGAGCCAGGAGGCTCAGTACGAGGCCGGCCTGCCGAAGTTTTGGGGGCGTTGGGCGGACGCTGGAAGCACGGTGTATGTCTTGGCGGATCCTCCGCTCAATGGCTATGTCCGGGACCCTCAGTGCGTGGTGCTCAACCCGTCACAGCCGTTGCGTTGCGCCGTTCCGCGGGCCGTTGCACAGCCGGCGGACCCCATGGCAACCGCGGTGCGGCTTATGAACTCGCCCCGGGTAAAACTGATCGACTTGACCGACCATTTTTGCGATGCCGGCCGGTGCTATGCGGTGGTTGGGAACGTTGCGGTCTACTTTGACGCGGACCATCTCAACGGCGAGTTTTCCAAGTTGCTGGCGCCGTTCATAGAGCAGAAACTGTGAAATGGGGCCCTTGTCAATCCCCGGTTTCATCGTGTCCTGTGTCTCAACTGCAAGGGTCCGGCCCGAAAGACCGATATTCTGATGTCAGGACTGCAAGTTCGTGCCGCCGCGGGCGACCAACCAAGAAAGATTAGGCTACTAAAACGTGAAGATTGCTGTCATTGCCCTCGGTAAGATCGGCCTCCCCCTGGCTGTCCAGTTCGCCTCGAAGGGCCACAATGTGGTGGGCGTGGACGTCAACCAGGCCGTGGTGGATTTGGTCAATGCCGGTACCGAGCCGTTCCCCGGTGAGGCGCACCTGCAGGAAAAACTCTCCGAGCTGGTGCCCGCCGGCAAACTGCGTGCGACGACGGACTACGCCCAGGCGGTTCCCGGCGCCGACGCGGTGGTCCTGGTAGTGCCGCTGTTCGTTGATTCCGACGCCGAGCCTGACTTTGGCTGGATGGACGCAGCCACTGCCGAACTCGGCAAGCACCTGACCCCCGGCACACTGGTGTCCTATGAGACAACGCTTCCGGTAGGGACCACCCGAACCCGCTGGAAGCCGGCTCTGGAGGCGGCTTCAGGGTTGGTTGAGGGCAAGGACTTCCACCTGGTGTTCTCACCCGAGCGAGTGCTGACCGGCCGGGTATTTGAGGACTTGCGCAAGTACCCCAAGCTGGTGGGCGGACTGTCCGACGCCGGTGCCGCCAAGGCTGTTGAGTTCTATGAGTCCGTGCTGGACTTCGACGAACGCCCCGACCTCAAACGCGCCAACGGTGTCTGGGACCTCGGCTCCGCGGAGGCCTCGGAACTGGCCAAACTGGCCGAGACCACCTACCGTGACGTGAACATTGGCCTGGCCAACCAGTTTGCCCGCTTTGCGGCTAAAACGGGCATCGACATCTACCAGGTCATTGAGGCGTCCAACTCCCAGCCGTTCAGCCACATCCACCAGCCAGGCATCGCGGTGGGTGGCCACTGCATCCCCGTTTACCCCCGCCTCTACCTGTGGAATGACCCGGAAGCCACTGTGGTCCGGGCCGCACGCGCAGCCAACGCGGACATGCCCGACTACACCATTGGCCTGCTGGAAGGTGCCTTTGGCGACCTGACCGGGGCACGCGTCGTCGTGCTTGGCGCCGCCTACCGTGGTGGAGTGAAGGAATCAGCGTTCTCCGGCGTGTTTGACGCCGTTGAAGCCATCAACCGCCGTGGCGGCACTGCGCTGGTCCACGACCCCATGTACACGGACGCGGAACTGGAGAAGCTTGGCTTCGTCCCCTACCACTTGGGTGAGTCCGTGGATGCGGCCGTGGTGCAGGCAGACCACGTCGAATACCGTGGGCTCTCAGCTGCGGACCTGCCCGGCATTAAAGCCTTCATTGACGGGCGCCGTGTCAGCACCGAAGCCAAGTGGCCAGGCGTCGTGTATCGCGTCATCGGCAAGGCCTAGGCCCGGACCACACAGCACCCGACCGCGATCAGGAGATCCAGCATGACGTACATAGCACCCAGCGCCGATGTGGCCGAGCAGGCCATTCTTGGCGAGGGCACGAAAATTTGGCACTTGGCCCAGGTCCGCGAGGACGCCGTCCTCGGTGAAAACTGCATCGTGGGCCGTGGAGCCTACGTCGGCACCGGCGTGAAGATTGGCGAAAACACCAAGATCCAGAATTATGCGCTGGTCTATGAACCCGCAGTGCTGGGCAAGGGCGTTTTCATTGGCCCGGCAGTCGTTTTGACCAATGACACGTACCCGCGTTCCGTCAGTCCGGATGGTTCACTGAAAAGTGCACACGACTGGACTCCCGTTGGGGTCACAATTGAGGACGGCGCTTCCATCGGCGCACGGGCCGTGTGTGTTGCACCGCTGACCGTGGGCCGGTGGGCCACCATCGCAGCCGGTTCCGTGGTCACCAAAGATGTTCCCGCGTTTGCCTTGATGGCAGGCGTTCCCGCCCGCCGCCTGGGCTGGGTCGGCAAGGCCGGCTTCCCGCTCAAGGCCGACGGTGGATTCTGGGTGTGCCCGGAGACCGGGGCAAAATATATTGAAGATGGAAACTTCCTGAAAGAGGCAGAGGACAACGCATGAGCCAGGACTTCATTCCCGCAGCACGACCGATTATTGGAGACGAGGAGCGCGCGGCTGTAGATGCGGTACTCGCCTCGGGCATGTTGGCGCAGGGCAAGGAGGTTGCCGGGTTTGAGCAGGAGTTCTCCCAGGTGCTCCTGGACGGCCGCGCAAGCGTTGCCGTGAATTCCGGTACCTCCGGACTGCATTTGGGCCTGCTGGCCTCCGGAGTGGGCCCCGGCGACGAGGTCATCGTTCCGTCGTTCACCTTCGCGGCCACTGGCAACTCGGTTGCACTGACGGGTGCCACCCCGGTGTTTGCCGACATTGAGCTGGACTACTACACGCTGGACGTGGACCATGTGGAGTCGCTGATCACGGACAAGACCAAGGGCATCATGCCGGTGCACCTGTACGGCCACCCCTTTGCCGCCGCGGCGTTCGCGGCCCTGTGCGAGAAGCACGGGATCGACCTGTACGAGGACGCGGCCCAGGCCCATGGCGCAGCCGTCAACGGCAAAAAAGTCGGCACCTTCGGCAAATTCGGAATGTTCAGCCTCTACCCCACAAAGAACATGACCTCCGGTGAGGGCGGAATGGTGTCGACGTCGGACGCCACTGTTGAGCGGAAGCTGCGCCTGCTGCGCAACCAGGGCATGGAGAAGCAGTATGAGAACGAGCTGGTGGGCTTCAACAACCGCATGACGGACCTGCACGCCGCCATCGGCCGCGTGCAGCTGACTAAGGTGGAGGCTTGGACCAGGCAGCGCCAGGACAATGCCGCGTTCCTGAACGCCAACCTTGAGGGCGTCGGAACGCCCAAGGTTGCCGAGGGTGCCGAGCACGTTTACCACCAGTACACCATCCGGGTGGCCCAGGGCCGTGACGAACTGCATGAGCGGCTGCGTTCCGAGTTCAACATCGGCTCGGGCGTGTACTACCCGGTCCCCAACCACCGGCTGCCGTCCTTTAATCGCACGGAGGACCTGCCCAACACGGAAATTGCCGCCAAGGAAGTGCTTTCGCTGCCGGTTCACCCATCGTTGACCCAGGACGACCTGGAGCGGATCGTCACCGCCGTGAACACCATCGTCAAGGCAGGTGCCTGAGATGGCCAACTTGCGCGTAGGACTCATCGGGCTGGGCATGATGGGCCGCCACCACGCCCGGGTCATCCGTGAAGTCGAAGGCGTGGACCTGGTGGCGGTGGCCGACGCATTTGGTGACCCCCACGGTGTTGCCAAGGACCTGCCGGTCCTTCACAGCGTCCAGGAACTCATCGCGGCCGGCATTGACATGGCTGTTGCGGCGGTCCCCACCGGCATGCATGAGGAGGTCGGCCTGGCACTGGCCGAGGCAGGCATCCACACGTTGGTGGAGAAGCCTATTGCGGCCAGCGTTCCCGCAGGGCAGCGCCTGGTGGAAGCCTTTGCCGCCAAGGGTCTGGTCGGCGCCGTGGGGCACATTGAGCGCTTTAACCCCGCACTTCAGTCCCTTCGCAAGCGCATTGCTGACGGCGAGCTGGGTGTGGTCTACCAGATCGCCACCCGCCGGCAGGGTCCGTTCCCTGCCCGCATCGCCGACGTCGGCGTTGTCAAGGACCTGGGCACGCACGACATCGACCTGACTGCTTGGCTGGCCCAAAGCCGCTTTGAGTCAATTTTTGCCCAGACCACCACGCGCAGCGGCCGCCCCCACGAGGATATGGTTGCCGCCACAGGCAAGCTGGAGAACGGAATCATCACCAACCACCTGGTGAACTGGCTGTCCCCGATGAAGGAGCGCCTGACCATTGTCACGGGTGAAAAGGGTGCGTTCGTTGCAGACACGGTCACGGCCGACCTCACATTCTTTGAAAACGGCACCGTTGCCACGCAGTGGGAGTCCATGGCTGCATTCCGGGGCGTTTCCGAGGGCAACGTGACGCGCCTGGCCATCGCCAAGCCGGAACCGCTGCGCACCGAACACGAGGCATTTCGTGACGCCGTGCTGGGCCTGCGCAACGACGTCGTGACCATGGCCGAAGGCCAGGACACCCTGGTCGTGGCGGAAGCTGTGCTGGAATCCTCACGCACCGGGCAGCCTGTGAGGATCCTGTCTTAGTGACAAAGCAAAGTCCCTTGAAGGTCGTCGTCGTCACCCGGTTGTTTGTTCCGGAAGTGGGGGCGGCGGCCTTCCGGCTGAAAGCCCTGGTGGATGGACTGGTGGAGCAGGGCGCGGAGGTGGAGGTTGTCACGACCCGGGCGCCCAAGGGCTCTGGCGTGTTCAGGCCCGCCTACAAGCTCAGCAGGTGGCCCGTCCTGCGGGATGCAGGCGGGAACGTGCGCGGGTACGTGCAATATCTCAGCTTCGACATTCCGGCATTTTTCCGGCTGCTGGCTGTGAAGGCCGACGTCGTTGTTTCGGAACCGCCGCCCACCACTGGCGTTGTAGTGGCGCTGTCGTCTGTGCTGCGTCGGCGTCCATTTGTCTACTACGCCGCGGACGTGTGGACTGAGGCGCTGTCAGCCATGGAGGTGTCCGGCGCCGTCAAGAAGGTCATGGGTGCCATGGAAGGATTCGTGCTGCGCCGCGCGGCCAAAGTCATTGCCGTCTCCGAACAGGTAGCCGGCCAAGTGGCGCAATTCAAGGTATCCGCCGGCCGCATTGAGACGGTCGGAAACGGCGTCGACACAGGAGTTTTTTCACCGGACGGACCGGTGGGTCCGGCAGCGAAACCATACTTCGTTTACACGGGCACCATGAGCGAGTGGCAGGGGGCGGGGATATTCATCGAGGCCCTGCCACTGGTGCGCGAGCGCTTCCCTGAAGCCGAAATACGCTTCTTTGGACAAGGTACGGACGAGGGCCACCTGAAGGAACTGGCGGCCGCCAAGGCCCCCGGCGCAGTCCACTTTGGCGGCGTTGTACCGCCGGCCGACGCCGCGCAATGGATTCGCGGTGCCAACGGCGCACTGGTGAGCATAAAGCCCGGCCAAGGCTACGACTTTGCCAAACCGACCAAGATCTATGCCGCAGCAGGCTGCGGAACCCCTGTCATCTTTGCGGGCCAGGGAGACGGCGCCGCCCTCGTCGAGTCTGGCAGGCTAGGGCACGCGGCGGAGTATGATTCCCGAACCGTGGCTGACGCCATGATTGCCGTACTGGCCGACCACACCCGGGGTGGCACCCAGTCTGGCGAGTCCCGGGTGCAATGGGTTGCAGACAACGCCTCCCTGCAGGCCTCTGGGCGCGTTGCTGCCGCGGCAATATTGGAACTGAGGATTAAGGGATGACTGCACCGGCACCGGCGATACGGCAGGGGGCCCAGTTCCGCAGGCTGAGGCGGCGCCGAATAATTCGCCGCCGGCGCATCGCACTCGGTGTTGTGGCCGTGGTGACAATCATGGCTGTTTGTGGGGGACTATTTGTTTTTAGGGACGCCATTTGGGGCCCAAAGTTCAACCACACCGGATATGAATTAAGCCGCGATGGCAAGTCACCCTATATCGGTCCACACGTGGTCCCGCTCGAGGACATCTCATGGGGTGAAATTGGTCCCGATGATGTTCTCATAACCAAATTGCACGGTGACATTGTCTATCATCCCGTGTCCTCGGCCTGGTTTATGAATCAAATGATTTCCTCCTATCGGGTAACGCGGGAACCGAAATATCTGGAGCGAACCATTGCGACCGCGAACTACCTGGTCGCTAATTCAGTCAAGGACGAGGACGGTACAACGTGGTTCCCATACCTGTTTCGGCACGACGTCAAAGACCTACGTATGGGCGTGCCATGGTATTCAGGCATGGCGCAGGGAATGATGGTATCAACATTCGTCAATTTATTTGAAGTTACCCATGACACGTATTGGAAGGACTTGGCCACCAGCACTGTCAAGTCTTTCGATAGTGCGAAAAACCAAGATAACCGATGGTTCACGAATATTGAGCAGATAGACGGAAGAAAATTTGTCTATTACGAGGAATACCCTGCCCTGCAAGACGAGCACAATGCGCATGTTGTCAACGGACATATCTATGCCCTTTATGGACTCTATGACTATTACCGAATGACCGGTGACAAGCACGCCCGCTGGTTGTTTGATGTAGGCGCGACCAGCATCAGGGACTCATTCGGTGCCTATCGAAACCCCGGCATGCCCAGCTGGTATGCGGCTACGTACTTTGGTCGTAAGACTTGGGGAGCACCAGGTTTCTACCACATAGGTGTCACTGCCCAGTTGCGGACCTTGGGCGACATAACGGGTGATGCCCAATTCATGGAGCAGGCCAATCTGCTTGAGGCGGACCATAACAAGCAAAGTTCGTGACTTGTCACCCTGCAGCCCTGCGGGGAGCGGCCCCTCAGGGCCGCATCCGTGATTGATGCGGCCCTGGGCCCCACATGGAATGCGCCTCGACGCCGAGATATGGGGCTCTCGCCGTTTGAGGAATGAGCTCGCCACGGCTTGGAGGTTTTTCTGGGAAACTACTTCCCAAAAGTCTCGAGTAGGGCGTCCACAGTGCGCTGGGCTGCATGGCCGTCGCCGTAGGGTGTGGCGTCGGTCGGGGCCGGGGCAGGACGTTCAACGATGCCCGCCAGCTGCGACAGATCGTCGTTGACAAGTACGTTCCAGCCCAGTTCCACGGTTTCCACCCATTCAGTTTCCGGGCGGATGGTGGTGCAGGGGACGCGCATGAGGAATGCTTCCTTTTGCAGACCGCCGGAGTCGGTGACCACGCCAGCGCTGTTTGCCACCGCGTTGACGAGCTGCGGGTAAGCCAGCGGATCGCTGAGCACCAGGGAGCCGGTGGTGAGGTCGATGCCGTGCGATGTAGCCAGCGCCTTCAAGCGGGGGTGGGCCAACAACAGGACCGGCCTTCCCAGGGTGGCCAGAGAATCGACAATTGCCTTTAGCCGGAGGGGGTCGTCCGTGTTGTCCGGCCGGTGGATGGTACACACGTAGTATCCGTCCGTTTTCAGGCCTGCCGGCAACGGCTGATCGTTGCTGGCGAGTTCGTCACGGACACGGTACAGGACATCCGTCATGACGTCGCCAACCATGACTGAACGCCCAGCGAGCCCCTCGTTGGCCAGGTGGTCCATGCCTACCTGCGTGGGGGAGAGGAGCAAGTCCGACGCATGGTCGGTGAGCACCCGGTTATGTTCCTCCGGCATGCGGCGATTGAATGACCGAAGCCCGGCCTCCAGGTGTGCAACCGGGATGTGGATCTTCACTGCGGCTATGGCGGCGGCCAGGGTGGAGTTGGTGTCGCCGTACACCAATACAACGTCCGGACGCGCTGTCTCGAAGACTTTCTCCAGTCCGGCGAGCATGGCCCCAGTTTGTTCTCCATGCCGGCCGGAGCCAACACCCAAGTTAAAATCGGGGGCCGGGATTCCCAAGTCCTGAAAGAAGACATCTGACATGAGCTCATCGTAGTGTTGCCCTGTGTGGACAATGAGGTGTTCCGCGCGGCCTTCCATGGCCTTCGCGATGGGGGCAAGTTTGACAAACTGTGGGCGCGCGCCCACCACACTCAAAATTCGCATGGCTCCAGCTTATGTGGAACTGGAACGTGGATGCACATGGATTGGCTTCCGCCACAGCCGCCTGCGGTCCCGCGGCAGGTGGCTTCTGTGGGATACTGAAACCGTGAGTCGCACTTGGATAGTCATACCGATGTACAACGAGGTTACTGTCGTCGGCAACGTCATTAGTGGTCTTCTGCCGGACTTCCCCAACGTGGTGTGTGTTGATGACGGCAGCACCGACGGATCCCAGCGCGTCGCCCGCGAGGCGGGCGCCGTCGTCGTTCAGCACCCGGTCAATCTTGGCCAGGGCGCGGCACTGCAGACTGGAGTCGAATACGCCGTCGGCGACCCTGAAGTGGATGCGATCGTCACCTTCGACGCCGATGGGCAGCATCGCGTGGAAGATGCCAAGGCGATGGTTGCCAGAATTCGTTCCGGCGAAGCCGAGGTGGTGCTCGGCTCAAGGTTTCTGGATGGTCGCACAAAACTTTCCCCTTTAAAGCGCCTTGTGCTCAAAGTTGCGGCGATCCAGTCCCGCTTGTCCACGGGCATGGCACTCACTGACGCACACAATGGCCTGCGGGCCTTCCACCCCATGGTCGCCCGCCAGTTGCATTTGAAGCAAAACCGCATGGCCCACGCCTCTGAGCTGGTGCAGCAGTTGTCAGAATTGAAACCGCGCTGGGTGGAGCAGCCAGTGGTGATTATCTACACGGACTACTCCCGCTCGAAAGGGCAGTCCCTACTCAACTCCGTCAACATCGTTGCGGATCTCTTTTTTAGGTGAGCAAGTGCAGATTCTGGTTCAAATAGTTCTTGTCCTCGCCGTCATCCTTGTTTCAGTTGCCTTGATGCGAGGTGGCTCCAATGCACGGCACCTGGCCATTCGGCGCATCATGCTGGTGCTGTTTGCCTGCGTTGCGGCATTCTCCATTTTCTTCCCCGCTGCGCTGACGCACTTGGCCAGGCTGCTGGGAATTGGGCGTGGGACAGACCTGGTGCTGTACGCGCTGATTGTCAGCTTCCTGGTCTTCATGGCCACGACGTACCAACGGTTCCGCCACATGGAAAACGACCTCACCATGTTGGCGCGGAGGATCGCGTTGGATGAGGCGCCGAGGACATGGGCCGTTCCCGCCGAGCACGATGGCCCCGGGAAATAGCCGGACGCCGGTATTGGCCGGGACGGAACCGAGGGTCACTCACTTCAACGACTGTGCCCACGTTGCCCAAACCCTGGTCGCTGAGGCCAAACGACAGGGGCTCGAGTGGGGCTACGTGCCGCCGGAGCGAGTCCGTCCAGAAGGGGGCATTGGCGGTTCCCTGCAGGCTAGGTTGCGCCAGGCGCCCTTTGTAGCCCGCCACTTGGCCATGCTGGTACGCAGCGACGTCGTCCACGTCCATTACGCCACCTCCGTGGCTCTGCTGGAGCATTCGTATCTGCCTAAACGGCCATACCTGCTTCACCTTCATGGAACCGACATCCGCCAACAGTGGCTCGAGCCGACGTTCAGAAATCAAATCCAGAAGGCCATTGACGGCGCTGAAGCCGTCTTCTATACAAACCTCGACACAGCGGAGAACGCCCTTGCTGCCAGGGCGGATGCGAAGTACATGGCGGCGCTCCTGCGCCCCGACATCTTGCCAGCCTGGACGCCCACAAACGTCAACGCGCCCACCAGCCGCGTGCTATTTGCCTCCCGTTGGGACGAATCCAAGGGCGTCGAGCAGCAGGTGGCCGTAGCCGAGGCGCTGCACCGTGCCCAAGGTGACAAGGTGGAGCTGGTCGGTCTGGATTGGGGGCCGGGAGCGTCCCTGGCAGCCGATGCCGGAGTCAGCCTGCGAGGCCGGCTGACGCACAACGAATACGTCAAGCTGCTGGCTAGTGCGGATGTCGTCGTTGGCCAGGCAACGGGGCTTCTGGGCATCAGCGAACTTGAGGCGATGGCCATCGGACCCGTCGTGGTTTGCCCCGGGACGCAAGTGGAGGGGCCGGCCGGACGCCCGCCGGTCCTTCAGGGTTCTGTGGACGAGATTGTTCAGCAGGTCGCCGATGTGCTCGCGGACCCCCGGGAAGCTTCCCAAAAGCAAAATGCCCGGGCCTGGGTCTTGGAAAACCATACGGCCGAGAAGTGGATACCCGTGCTGCAAGGGCTGTATAGATCGGCCGTCTAACTCCCGGGCAACATGGTCGATGATAGCCTGCAGGGGTGATCCTGCCTCTCGAGTCCATCCAGCCCGCCGTTGACCTGATCATCGCGGTCCATAGCGTTTCGCGCCCCATCGACCGCGCTATCCAGTCGGTGGCCCAAGCCGGCCTTGGCCTCAACGCCGCTGGGGGTGTGCGGATCAACGTCGTATGCCACAACATTGATGAGAGTCAGATTCGTGCGCAGATCCGGGAGCCCCTGCGGGACCAGGTCAGGTACTTGAGCTGCCGTGACGGCATTCCAAGCCCGGCAGGGCCCTTCAACGCGGGGCTGGACGCCGCCTCAGCGCCCTACGTCAGCGTCATGGGCAGCGACGACATGTTGGAGCCAGGTGCGCTGCGCCAATGGCTTGAGATCGCCCTTCGCCATGATTCCGCGGCGGTCTTGGCGCCACAACGCCACGCCAACGGGGCCAAGGTGCGCACTCCTCCGGTCCGGGTGGGGCGCAGCCGCAAACTCGATCCGGTCAAGGATCGTCTCAGCTATCGCACGGCGCCCCTGGGCCTGGTGCAAGTCGCGGAGATTCGGCGTCTGGGTCTCAGGTTCACTGCTGGGTACAGGACGGGCGAGGATCAGGCGTTCTCGGCCAAGCTGTATTTTGGCGGTGGACGGATTGACTACGCACGCAGGGCTGGCCACTACGTGGTGGGGGCCGACGCAATCGATCGCGTGACAAGCGAAGTTCGCCCCCTCGAGGATGACTTTACCTTTGCCACCGAGCTCGTGGCATCCGACTGGTTCGGAGGCCTTCCTGACGCATCACAGTCTGCCCTGGTCACGAAATTGCTGAGGGTCCATGTATTTTCAGCTGCCGCCTCACGGAACGCGGAGTCGTGGACGGAGGCGGATCACACGGCCTTGGCGGGTGTCGTGAAGGTCCTTGTGGCCGTGGCCCCACATTCCGTGCTGCCGCTGTCGTTGGCCGATTCCAGGCTGCTTGCAGCCATCACGAGCTCAACGGCCAGCGGCGGCGAGTTGATGGAATTGGCGCGGCAGAGAAGGAAATTCGGAACGCCGGCCACACTACTGGCTTCCAACAGGCGCTCACAATTCAAACCGGAATCGCCGCTACGCTTCATGGTAGCTTCAGCGCTGTTATAAGGTACCGCCGGAAGCGTGAAGTGTTCTACATCGCAGGTGAGGGCCGCGGCGCCGGCGAGTGGACGCTGTGCCTTCCCGGTAGAATGCAAGGGTGATTAACATTCAATGGTTTGATGGAATGTCAATAGTCGTTGTTGAGTCGGACTGGCTGGTCGCCGGATTTTGGGCCAGCCGATGAAGGCGCTTTGGGGGACCTTCAAGACCGTTCTGACCATTCTTCCGGAATCCAGCAGGGGTTTCCTGCGGCTGTACTCGATCCTGGTGGCCGTCCTGGCCCTTTTTGACGCTTTTGCCATGGGACTCCTTGCATTGGTGCTGTCGCCCATGATGACGGGATCACCATGGCGCGTTCCTGTCATTGGGGTGGAAATCAGCGGGACGGGACTCTTTGTAGTTGTAGGTGTCGTCTGTGGCGTCATTGTGCTCAAGGGCGTTTTTGCATTGGTGCTGCAGTGGTGGGCCACCCGCAAGCTCGCACGGATTGAGCTGGAACTGGGAGACAAGCTATTTGACGCCTATCTCGCGGCGCCCTGGGTGGAAAGACTCCGGCGGAACTCCTCCGACCTGGTCCGAATCGCCGACGTTGGCATTGCCAACACCATCGCTGGATTCCTCTTGCCCGCCTTGACCATCACGGGAGAGGTGCTTACGTTTGTTGTTGTTGTCGTGGTGCTTGCTGTGGCGCAGCCACTTACCGCGGCAGTCGCCATCATCTATTTGGGTCTCGTGGCCCTGCTGCTGTACTTTTCGGTCTCACGCAGGTCGGTTGTCGCGGGACGGGTCAATCGCGACTACTCGTTCAAGGTGGCGCAACTCCTCACCGAAATGGTGACGGCACTCAAGGAAGTGACGTTGCGGAACAAGTCAGGCGAGGTCGCTGACGTAGTCCATGAAAACCGCATCCACACTTCCCGGGCCCGGGCAAACATCCAATTTTTGGGCATCGTTCCCCGTTACGTGCTGGAAGCAGCCCTGATCGGCGGATTCGCCGTCGTGGGTGCGGTTGGATACTTGGCCGGCGGAGCGACACAGGCCGAGATGTCCGTTGCGCTCTTTGCTCTGGCGGGCTTCCGCATGGCTCCGTCCCTCCAGCGCTTCCAGTCCATTATTTCCCAGACATCCTCGAGTGCACCCTTTGCTGAGGTCGTTGTGAAGGACATCAAATCCGTGGAGAAGTTTGCTGGTCGGCACACCACGGACCGATCAGGGGAAAAGCTGCCCGCCGGCGCTGCGAGTCTTGATTTGAACAATGTGAGCTTTCGCTATTCCCCCGAAGGTGAAGACGCCTTGAAGGGGGTAACGCTGAGCATCCCGTTTGGGTCGACCGTCGCGTTTGTTGGGTCTTCAGGCGCTGGAAAATCCACGCTGGTTGACCTGATTCTTGGTTTGGTCGAGCCAACGGCAGGGGTAGCCAGCATTGGGGGGGTCCCCCTGGAAGCCATGGCGAGCGACTGGCGGTCCCGAGTTGGCTACGTTCCACAGGAGGTGGCGCTGTTTGATGCCACAGTGGCACAGAATGTTGCCCTGACCTGGACCAATGAATTCGATCGCGCATTGGTCAAGAGTTCGCTTGCAAAAGCTCAAATGCTCGATGTTGTGGAGAGTCGCGACGGCGGGGTGGATCGTCGGGTGGGAGAACGCGGCCTGTCACTGTCGGGTGGACAAAGGCAGAGGCTGGGAATTGCCCGCGCACTGTACGCCGAACCCGTAGTGTTGGTCATGGACGAGGCAACCAGCGCCCTCGATTCAGCGACAGAAGCAGCAATAAGCCAGTCGATTCAGGATCTCCATGGCAAGGTGACCGTCATTTTGGTCGCCCACAGGCTTTCCACCATCCGCCACGCGGACCAAATATTCTTCCTGGCCAATGGGCAGGTTCAAGCCAGTGGAACATTTGATGAACTCATTAGCGCCGTGCCGGACTTCGCAGAGCAGGCCTCGCTGGCGGGATTGGTCAACTAAGTGGCGCAAGCGGCTGCTCCGGCTAGCCCGGTTGTCACAGTGGTCATCGCGGTGCACAATGTCCAACGGCCGTTGGGGCGCGCCGTGAGTTCGTGCTGGAGCCCGGCCACGGAAGGACTGGTCCATGTGGTGGTTGTATGCCACAACGTGGGGGTCGAGGACATTAGGAGCAATGTACTTGGCGTGCCCGACGGAAGCATTACCTTCCTCCAGCTCGATGACGGACTGGCATCTCCGTCGGGGCCGAAGAATTTGGGGTTGGCCCAGTGCAAGACCCCCTACGTCTTAGTGCTGGATTCTGACGACTATCTGGAAGCTGGCGCCCTGGAGCATTGGCTCGACGTCATCAAGGGCACGGCAGCCGACGGCGTAATTGCACCACTCAAGCTGCAAACCGGCGACGTCGTGCGGACACCGAGGGCGCGCGTTTTCAGACGGCATTCGCTGGACGCAGTTAAGGACCAATTGGCGTATGCCACGGCTCCGCGAGGGCTGTGGTCCACCGAGTTGCTCAGGTCCATGGAATTTTCCTATACGCAGGGCCTGCGTACCGCTGAGGACCTGGCACCCGGGCTGGCATTGTGGTTTTCCGGAGCACGCCTTGAATTTCCCGCCGATGGTCCTCATTATGTGTTGGGGGAAGATGCCTCGGACCGCGTCACAGCGGAGTTCCTGCCACTCATGGAGGAGTTTCAGGCTGTGGCTGGGCTGCAGCAGGCCTGGCTTGAGGCACTTTCAGCCGACCAGCGGCAGTCAATTGCCACCAAGCTGGTACGTATCCACTTGGCAGGAGCGCTGGTTCGGCGTGGTCCGGGATGGGGATGGCCCGAATCTGACCGACTTGCCGTGAGGGAATTCATGGACAAGGTGGTTGCGATTTCCCCTGCGTTTGCCGGGCCGTTGACCATGGCGGAGCAGTCCCTCATTGCGGCCGTTTCCGCCCCCGGCGCTGATGCTGGAAGCTTTCAGAATGCCGTGGAGGAATTCGCAGCTGCGAGTTACTGGCATAAACTGCTTGCTCCCGGAATTCTTGACAACGCAAAGCGGGACAGCGCCCTCCGCCACCAACTGCGTCTGAAATTCCATGCCCTGGTGGCTCGAGCTCGGTCCACTCCGTAGCGTCCAGGCGGACATTACCCTTTTCCCTGTCCCTGTAGTTCGTTCCTGAAAGATGAATCCATGCATTCGAAGCCGTCGCTATTGATATTGTCCTTTTCGGCGATCCCTTCCGACCCCAGGGTGTTGAAGGAAGTTACCTTGTTCAAGGACAGCTACCACGTGGTCACCTGCGGTTATGGTCACGCCCCTGAGGGTTCCGCCGAACATTATGCCCTGCCCGAGGACTGTCGCGCATGGACCACGGACAGGGTGGGATTGGCCACACGGCAGTTCAGGAGAGTCTATGAAGGGCTTCCTGCCGTTCAGGCGGCCCGTAAGATCCTGCCCGTCGGCACATTTGATGTGATCCTCGCAAATGACCTCAATTCCTTGCCTCTGGCACTCGACCTGAAGCCGCGGCTTGGCGTTCACGCGGACCTCCACGAATTCGCCCCGAGGGAGAAGGACGACGATTTCAAGTGGCGGACTTTTGTTGCGCCCTTCATGCGCTGGCTTTGCAAGACTTACCTTCCCCTCGCCAAGTCTGTGACGACAGTGTCGGCCGGAATAGCGGCCCAATACACCAGTGACTTTGGCGTCCCGACGGGTGTCGTCACCAACGCCGCGCCCTACCTGCAGGCCAGTCCGACCAAGGTTGATGGTTCCATCCGGATGATTCACAGTGCTGCCGGGCAGCGCTACCGGAAGCTGGAAAACCTTATCGAAGCAATGCGCGACGCCCCTGAATGGCTCGCTTTGGACATGATCGTCATGCCGAACGAACCGGATTACGTTGCAGAGCTCAAGGAGCTCGCCCGCGGCATCAAGGGCGTTTCATTCCGGGAACCTGTGCCGTATTCGGAGTTGATTGAAGTCCTGCAGACTTATGACGTGTCCCTGGTGTTCCTGCCACCCACCAATTTCAATTTGGCCAACGCACTGCCCAATAAGTTCTTTGAGGCCGTCCAGGCCCGGCTGGGTGTCATAGTCGGACCATCACCGGCCATGATGGCACTGGTGAGTGAATACAAATTCGGGACGGTGACTGCCGATTTTTCAAGCGAAGCCCTCTCCGCGACTATCCGGTCATTGACCCCTGAATTAGTGGATCGCTGGAAGCTGGCTGCCGACGCCGCCGCGCAAGCCCTTTCGGCCGAACAGCAGGTGAAGCTTTGGGATACGTCAATTGCCGCCATCGTGGCTTCCGGACTGGATCCTGGGGCCTCTTGAGAGTCAGCCCGGGACGCAGTAATCAGCGATTATGTCCCCAGGGCTCCGGACGTGGTGAGGTAATTGCAGTGGGTTGTTAGGCGTGGTTCTTGATTTTGTAGCGAAGGATGAGGTCGGTGCCTGGGTAGTGGGTTTTGGTGGTGGTGACGTGGTCGCACAGATCGGCGATGGCGGCGGTTTTGGTTGGGGTTGGTAGCGGTTCGAGGGTGATCGTGAGGTAGCCGGGTTCGGTCGTGTCGATGTCGCCGGTTTGGTTGAGGGCCTGGCGCATGAGGGCGTGGGCCTCCTGGGTGGCGCGCCGGTAGCCGGTGTTGGTGCGGATTTCCCGCGCGATGCTCATCGCCGTGTTGTAAGCGGCCATCCGGATGCCATGGTGGATCAGTTTCGTCTCGGTGTCCAAGACTTGCTGGCCCGGGTTCGGGTCCCCGAGGCGGAGCTTGGCGGGAATGGCTTTGTGGGTCTTCTCAGCGGCGATCAAAGCATTTTCTGCTTCCCAGACCGGTGCCATGACGTGGTTGTGCGTGGTGCTGGTGACCGTGACTTCACCCGCACCTTCCGGCGGGGTTTTCAGGGCCAGCAGGTTCGCATCGGCCACGGCTGCGGCTTCCGCATGCCGGGCACGGGCAGCGACGACGAGTTGGTAGGCCTTGGCTTTCGCCGGGTTCTTCACCATCCTGTCCTCATCATCCATGCGGCTGGCATAGCTGTCGTGGGAACCGGGCCCGGCGTGCAGGAGGGATTGGCGGAACTGGTTTTCCTGCCGCCACTTGGCCCCCATCCGGTACACCGCCTCACCGGCGCTCATGGCGCGGTCGGTGGTGAGGATGTGGATTTGCCGTGTGCCACCACCGGTCGCCGCAACGATCCGGCTGACCTGTCGGATGTTGAACACTTCCCCGGTCGTCTTCGTCGCGGCCAGGGGCAGCTCAACGACCGTGTCAGCGACCGACCATTTCCGCTCCTGCCCGTGCTCGTCGGTGTGGGTGGCCTCCGTGAACAGCTTTTCTGCCACGTCTTTGCTGGCGCCTTTGCGCCAGGTCAGCACGTCGAACCCCTTTCTGCCATGTGCTGGAACAGATCCGGTGACCAGCCGCCCCTATCGAAACCAACGAGGACGCGCCGCCCGTCCCCGACGGCTGTGCGCAGTTCCGGCAGGCGGCGGCGCAGCTCGGAAGCGAGGGACGCGGCGGGTTCGGCCATGACGACAAAAACGGGGGATCCGTGGGTGTCGGTGACCCAGGTCTCCTCGGTCGCCGGGACCGGGAACTTCAACCGGGTCGAGTAGATCTTCCCGATCTTCCTGCCTCCCTGGTAAGCGCGCACATGCCCGTCAACATAAAGAACCGCGGCCAGGTCCTCCTCACCCGGACCGGTGGATGTGAGGTGGTGTTTGGCCAGGGCCGCGACAAGCTCGCCGGCTTTGCCGGCCTGCGCGAGCTGGCTGATCTTCCGGCGGATCGTCTTGACTTTCGGGGCCCGGTCCAATCCCAACACCCGGCCAAGCTCCACCGGGTCGAAGCGGGTGGCGCCCTCGGCCCGGGCTTCCCCGGCCAGGGCCCGCAGCACGGCGTCGATCAGGATGGTTTCGAGCCCGTAAAACCCGTCCGGCAAGGAACCGTAGGTGGCTTTCGCGCAGGCCAGCAGGCCGGTGGTTTCCAGTGCCGGGAAGGCCAGGAACAAGCCGGCATGCCGGGCCCGGGCGGCCGGGGCAAACACCGGGGCCGCGCACCCGGGCAGTCCGGCCCGTGCCGCGGCACGTTCCCCGCCACGGGCCACGGGTGTTGGCAGGACAGGCGGATGTGCCTGTTCCGGTGGTTCACCGCGTGCCGCGGCATCGTGGTTGGAAACAGCCGCCGGTGTTTCCGCGGTGGCGGCCATGGCGCGCCGGACCGTGTCAGTGGAAACCCCAGTCGCTTCGGCAGTGGCCCGCAGGCTCGCCCCGCCGGCACGAACGGCCCTAATCTGTGCGGCCTTCGCTTCCGTCAGCAGGGAGGGACGCTTGGGGCCCTTCTTCACCGGCGCCAAGCCCATCAGGCCGGCGTATTCCAGTGACCTGCGCCAGCGCCGCAACGACTCCGTTTTCACACCGAAGCCCGCTGCGACCTCGTTGACCTGGGCAGCACCAGTGTCAACAAGTTGTGAGGCCGCCAACCGCCGCAATCCGTCCTGGCCGGGCCCCCACACATAAGCCAGCTGCCCGTTGATGAAGACCTTGCCGCCCGTTGCATCTTCCAACAGGGCTGCACGCTCGCCCAGGAGAACGGCGCCGAGATCCGGGAGCACAGGCAGGGCGGTTTGGGTGGTCATTGAAACCATTGTTTCACCCACCCACACACGAAATCATCACGCCCCTGTTATCTCACAACAGGGATGAAATTAACAGCCCAGGCCACATGAGAAACAGCGGCAACTCAACGAACTACAAGGCTCGCGCCAACACCATGTCCGGAGTCCTGGTCTCGGGCCGCTTCCGTGATTCCTACGAAATAGTGGCCCCCAGGACAGCTTGCGGAATTGCTACGGGAGCGCTCCAGGAGCTATTTGTTCCGATCGGGTAGTACCGCATGAGGCCTGTGGGCGACTGGGCCAGGACGCCCTTGCTGCCGAGCCCGGTGAATCCATTCACGCCGGAAACCCGGCTGAACGACGACCAACCCGAGCCAATGGCTGGCCGGGACTCGATGACAAATCCGCCAGTGCCATTGGACCGGTAGAGGCGCATCGTACCCAATGGGTCTATGGCAAGCAGGTCCTGGTTTCCATCGGAGTCGAAGTCCTGCATGGCGGTCTTCAGCGTGCCCCATCCGGTACCAATTTTCTGGGCCGTGCCGAGGGTGCCGCCAGTCTTGTTGGGCCAGTAGTACAAGTCGCCCAGTCCGTTGGTGCCCACCAGACCCGGGTAGGTGGAGCCCGTGACCCACCTGCCCGTGATGAATTTAACGCTGCCCCATCCGGTGCTGGCGAGCGTCAAAGGCCGAGCAAATCCGCCTCCTGATGCTCCCGGATAGAGGGTCATGGCGCCGTTGCTCCATTGGGCCAACACATCGGGAACGCCGTCGGAATTCCAGTCCACTACGTGGAGACTCTTCAGGCCCGTCCACCCAACCCCAATTGGATAGGGGGCTGCCAGGGTGCCCGATCCCGTAGCCGAGTAGTTCCAAAGCGTGCCGCTGGAGTCCGCGGCAACAACGTCTGCGAGGCTAGTGATGGCTTGCTGGGGGGCCAGGAAAGCGCTGCCGCCAACAATGGTGGTGCCATTCCATCCCGTAGCGAGCGTTATTGGGGGGCCGAAGGAGGACTTGAGGATGGGGTAGTACATGAGGGCTCCGCCAGCCGTCCGGGCTAGAATGCCCGCAGACCCCGTTGACGTGTACGACGTCGCGGGACTGACGCTCGTCATGACTTGCCACCCGTTTCCGACGACGGGACGCTGCTCGGAGACGAAGGCGCCCTTGCCGTTGGATCGATACAGGATAAGTTGGCCCAGATTGTTGATGGCGACGATGTCAGCGTTCCCGTCGCCGTCGAAGTCAGTCATCACCGGATGCATGCGGGTCATTCCGCGGGCAAGGACCGTGCCGGCGGTCAGGGATGTCCCATCGGTACTGGTGAATGAGGTCAGCGTGCCATCAGCCGACTGGGCAACGATGGTGGGGAATTTTGACGCCGTGATCCATTGGCCGACAGTCAAGTCGTAGCCGCCCCAGCCAGAATTCGCCAAGGTAACGGCATTGTTGAAGGAGCCCGCGGAAATGCCAGGGTAGAGCGACAGCCTTCCGTTCGACCATTGGACGATCAAGTCAAGGATTCCATCGCCGTTCCAGTCGGCCACATGCACGGACTTGACACCGGTGAAACCGGCACCAATTTGCGTTCCGGTGCCAAGTTTGCCGGTTGCAGTGGGGTATCGCCAAAGCCGTCCGGCAG
>NZ_JAJLOZ010000018.1:0-58874 GCF_025548615.1 Arthrobacter sp. A2-55
GAAGTACGACGGCGGGACTCGCCTTCCCCATTTTCCCGCACCCGGGTGCCGCGCCGGAAATTTGCGGTCCCGGCCGGCTTGCCAGGCGTTGCCGTCCGTACTGTGCGAGCCGTGCGGCAGCGAGGGCCGCCTGTAGCCATGGTCAATGTGGGACAATCCCCGTCATGAACATCATCACCCTGACGGGCCAGCTCATCTGCCAAGACGAGGGCGAACTTGCCATCGTTGCAGAGCAGCTGCCCCGGCACATTGAAGCCACCCGTGCAGAACCCGGGTGCATCTCCTTCGAGGTGAACCAGACGGAGGATCCGCTGGTTTGGGACGTCTCAGAGTGCTTTCAGGACGTGCTGTCCTTTGAGTTTCACCAGGCGCGGGTCAAGGCAAGCGAATGGGGCCGGGCGACGGCAGGCATCAAGCGAAGCTATTTGGTGTCGGGCCTGTAACCCCGCTGTCCCGTTTCACGACAGTCGGACCAAAACCTCGAGTCCAGCCGGAAAGTCCGCGACGTCCTGCTGGAGCTAGCGCATCCATTTGTCGTCGATGGTCGTCACGACCCTGCTCCCGCTGCGCGTCCGTCGAGTAGATTCTGCACGGTGGCATTCGTGTTCTCGGCCAACCCTGCCGCAGCCTGGGCAACAGGCTCCTCCCTGGCAGAGACGGCTTGCACCTGTTCGAGCGTGTCGTCCACGATGCTTTTAGCGCCGCGGAGGCCCCACCAGCTGAGCTCGCTGACGAGATCATCCCTGGTGACGGTCGCGTGCAGGTACTTCTTGTTCACAGCGAGGGCCAGCTTCCCGTCCAGCCCCTCGCGAAGACCGTGAGGTACAAAGTCGTACGCCGGCGCCAACGCAATGTGCCCATCGGCATGATGTAGGAGACCCAGGTTCTTCGCGTGCATGTCGAGGTTTGAAATGGCAACGCCGAGGGTTGTGATGACGGCAAGCTGGCGCATATCGCCCGCCTCACCATGGGTTCGCAGCACGTCAGCGATGCGCTTAAGATTCACGATGCCGCCGTACATCTGGTACTTCTGGTTCCCGCCCGCCCCGAGGACCTGGTTGAAGTCTTCTTGGTGAACTCTCCCACCAGGGACTGCGAGATCGCGGTCGAACCGTTGGATTACGAGCGCGTCGGTTCCGCCAAAGTTTGCAAGATGCGTGTCAAAGCTGGCAACGCCAAGCGCACGGGTGAACCGCGCCCCGTACTCTTCGTCGAATATTTCCGTGGGCCGGCTTGAAACCACCGGCTTCACGATGTGCGTTGAAGGGAAGCCGCCGAAGACTTGGTGCCACCTGCCGTCCAGTTGGGTAAGAACGATCTTCGGCTGCACGCCGGCGAGCGACGTCTTGCCCTGGACGCCGGAGTTCGCGAGCGGGTTCGCGGCGCGCTCAGTAAGCAGAACGTGCACGTCCTCCTCCGACACCGGTCGAGCTTCTGGGGTCTGCGGCTCCGTAGGATCGTCAGCGTCCCAGATCTGAAGCGCGCCGGCGATATCGCGCCCGAACCGGCCCAGGAACGCCAGGGTGTCGCGCCTGCGCAACCCGGCCATCGCCAGCATGAACTCAAGCTGGTCACCTTCCGAGAGGAGTTCCTCGAAGAAGTTTCGCCGCCGCGCCGCGTGCGCCTTGTTTGGCCGGGCGACCAATGGCACAGCGACGGATAAAGCCCGGCTACCCACCCCGAAATGATCGATGGCGGAACGCGCAGGCGTGAAGTCGAATGTACGCTCGTCGCCGTTCAGTTCTCCAATGAACTGCCCACACAGCTCAACGTGAAGCCTCATCGCGGTCCCCCACTCTCAGCGCTGCGAAGCGGGTCAGCACTGTCGTCCCACTCAGCAGTGATGGTCACACCGCATTCGCCCAAGAGCTTGAAAAGCCTTTCCGCGTAGAGGGTGTAGCTCTCGGACTCCAGATTGCTGATGGCGCTCTGGGTGACGCCGGTTCGAGCGGAAAGCTCCCTCTGGGACATCCCGGCCGCCAGCCTCGCCTGCTGCAAAGCCATCCCCAGATCAGCCGGTGAATGGATCTTCGCTATTTGTTTCGACACGTTGAGCCTCCCCAGCGACACGGGCGATGCCGTGATATGAATATTCGAATCATAGCCGTTGATATGGTTTTCCGCATCAATTCACGCGAGAGCTGGACGGGGAGCAGGACGGGGGTCAGTGTTTCGAAAGCGATCATTGCTACGCCCCAGAACACCTCAACCAACACAAGCGCACAACCTGGCGCGAGGCAGATCATTTACCGAGGTTGAGCATGAAGTCGCGTGGGCCGCCGAGCCACCGCCCGTTGGCAGCCCAGATGCAGTCAGCCGCCTGCCCAGGTGGCCGCCGCCGAACCGTAGCCGCGCGCCTCCACGGATGTCCGGGCGGGCACGCCATCCACCACCACGGCCTGCGGCAGGCGTTGACCCGGTCCCCAGCCGGTGCTTTCAGCCTCCCATGCAAAGCTTTCAGCTGCCGGCAGGTCCGAATCGTCCAGGGATGGCCCGGTCCGCATCAACTCCACGGCCGTCCGGGCCAGGGACAGCCGGGCGTTGCGCACCCTGCCGTCCAGGACCTCCCGCCACGCATCGATGGCCGCGGCGGCCGTCAAGTAGCCGGTGGCGTGGTCCAGCGCCTGGACGGGAAGCGGGAACGGCCGGTCCCGGCCAAATTGTTCCATGCCGGCATGGGCGATCCCGCAGCTCATCTGCACCAGCGAGTCGAAGCCGCGGCGCTGCGCCCACGGGCCCGTCCAGCCGTACGCGTCGAGGGCAACGTTGACCAGTGCCGGGTGGCGTCCGGCCAGCACTGCGTCGGAAAGCCCCAGCCGGTCCAGTGCGTCGGGGCGGTAGCCGTGGATGAAAATGTCGGCGCCCGCCAGCAGCTCCTCCAGACGGGCCAGGCCCGACGGCGACTTCACATCCAGGCGGGCGCAATGCTTCCCCAGGGTCATTTCCGGCTCCAGGCCGGGCTCGATCCAGTCCGGCGGGTCGATCCGCAGGACGTCGGCCCCGTACAGCGCCAGGAAGCGGGTGGCCACCGGGCCCGCAATGACGCGGGTCAGGTCCAACACGCGGACTCCCGCCAGGGGCCGGGCGGGAGTCACTGCAGGCCGCGGGCCAACCCTGCGGGCGCCGGCGTCGTGCCTGCCAAACGGCGGCACACGGCGTTCCGGTCCCCAGTGCACCAGCGGCTCCGCGGCGATCGCCGCCCCCTGGGGATGGGCCAGCCACTGCTGCCGGGAATGCATGACGGCGGCGCACCCGTTGGCGGCCGCAATGGCATCCTCCAGCTCCACGCCGGACCGCGACGCCACAGCCCGGGCCACGTGTTCCCGCCCGGCACCGGCGGGCAGTCCCAGGACGGCGAGCGCCGCGGCCCGGTGGTGCGGGGCGTTGGTGTGGAGGCGGATCCAGCCGTCGGCGGTGGGGTAGTCGCCGGCGATGGAGTCCCAGACAGGCGGCAGTTCCCAGCCGTCGGGCCGGAAGGACAGCCCAAACCAGGCGGAGGCCACGGCCCGGTCCACAGCCACGACAGGCGTGAGGCTGCCCAGCCGGCCGCACAGCTGTGCCACGGCGGTTCCGGCGGCAGCCATGGAGGCAACCGCCAGCCCCGTGACGTCAAAGGCGGACGGCAGCGAGCCGGTCCCCGTCAGCTGCACCCTGCTGTCCGTGGCGAAGTTTCCGTTGCCGACCGTGAGGTTCATGGCAACAGGCTACGCCGTGGCGCGGGTCCCGGGAACGGCCCCCGCAATCCGTAGCATGGAAGCATGGCTGACGTGACTGCCCCGACCGATTTCACCACGGCTCCCGAGGCCTCCACCACCGCAGGAAAGGTCCGCGGCAGCTGGCGCCCATGCCCGGGCGCAACGGCTGAACAGGCAAAATTCACGCACTCGGCCGCCTTTCTGGGCATCCCCTTTGCGGAGGCGCCCGTCGGCGATCTCCGCTTTGCCGCACCTTTCCCGCACGCACCCTGGGACGGCGTGCGCAGCGCCGAGGAGCACGGCCCCACCCCCCAGCGCCCCGGCCCGCCGGAACCCAGCCTCATCCCGGAGCCCTCAGTGCCGGGCGGGTCCACCTTGAACGTGGACGTCTTTACGCCGACCCCGTCCACGGCCGCCGCCCTGCCCGTCATGGTCTACATCCACGGCGGCGGCTACACGGCCGGCTCCCCCGCCAGCCCCTGGTACGACGGCGCCGCGTTCAACCGCGACGGCGTGGTCACCGTAAACCTCTCCTACCGGCTGGGCTTTGACGGCTTCGGCAGGATCGACGGCGCCCCCGACAACCGTGCCGTGCTGGACTGGCTGCTTGCGCTGGAATGGGTGCAGGAGAACATCGCCGCGTTCGGCGGGGACCCTTCGAGGGTGACGATTGCCGGGCAGTCTGCGGGCGGCGGCGCGGTGCTGACATTGTTGGGCATGCCCCGGGCCCAGCCGTTGTTCGCACAGGCCTGGTGCATCTCCGGGGCCTTGGGCGACGTCCCGGCCGGGAGGGCGCAGGGGCTGGCCGAACGCCTGGCCGGGCTGGCCGGCGTCGAGCCTTCCCTGGCGGGGTTTGCCTCGGTGCCGGAGGAACGGCTGCTGGAACTGCAGCCCAAGGCGCAGGAATCGCCGGGCGGCCGTGACGGCGTGTTCGGCATGCTCCGGCGCGTGGTTTCCGGCGGGCTGTCGCTGGGTCCCATGGTCGACGGCGAACTCATCACCGCGTCCACGCCCAGCTCCCTCCTGGCCGGTGTCGGGGCGGACAAGCCGCTGGTCCTGGGCACGGCCGACGACGAATTCGCCATGGCCCTGGACGCCGTGCGGACCAAGCTTCGCCTAGTTCCCTCGCGCCTGCTGCTGGGCCAGGCAGGGCTGGAGCGGGGGCGGCGCAGCGCCTACCTCTCCGCCAACCGGGACCTGGCGCGGCTCGGCTCCGCGGCCGTGCTGGGCCGGTACATCAGCGACGCCGTCTTCCGGAGCACCGCCTTGAAGGTTGCCGAGGCGCGGGCGGGGGCCGGATCCGTGGGCACGTGGCTGTACCGCTTTTCCTGGCGCTCGCCCGTATTTGGCCGCGCCGTGCACTGCCTGGACGTGCCGTTCTTCTTTGACTGCCTGGGCGCGGGGCGCGTTGACGCACTGGCCGGAGGCAATCCCCCGCAGGCGCTGGCGGATGACGTCCACGCGGCCGCCGTCGCCTTCGTCTCGGGAGGGGATCCGGGCTCCATTTCGGGCCTTGGGGCCACGGGCTGGCCGCGCTACTCCGAGGCCCGCGGCACAAAGGTCTTCGACACGCCGTCGTCAGTGGTGGAAGACGGCTACGCTTCCGTGCGGCCGCTGCTGGACTGATCCAGGGGCTGCCGCTGGGCGGGCGCCGGCGTTCGCCGCCACCGGGTGATCGCTGCCAGCCGGCCCTGGCTGATGGCGATGCCTGCCACCACGACGACGGCGCCCACGGGCTGGTTCCAGCTCACGGGCTCGGCCAGGATGGCCACGCCCAGGCTGACGCCGACAATGGGCGTCAGGTAGGTCACGGTGGAGGCATTTGCGGCGCCCCACGCGGCCACCAGGTTGGTGTTCCAGACGTATGCCAAGCCGGTGCCGGCCATGCCCAGGATGAGAATGCTGGCCACCACGCGCGGCGTCAGGTGGACGGGCGCCATGGCAATCCACGGAGTCAGGATCAGCATCATGACGGCACCCAGCCCCACCTGAACCGTGGCGAGGGACAGCGAGGGCAGGCCACGCGGCGAGACGAAGCGGCGGAGGTAGACGAAGCCCAGCCCGTAGCAGGCCGTGGCCGCCAGGCAGGCTGCCTGTGCGGCTAACGAGCCGCCGCCCGCCCCGCGCCAGGGGCCCAGGACAATGAGGACTCCGAGGAACCCGGCCAGCAGTCCCAGCAACCTCACCTTGCTGGGCCGCTCCTGCGGCAGCGCCACGAGTGCCACCAGCGTGGTCATGAGGGGTGTGGTGGCGTTGTAGATGCTGGCCAGTCCCGAACCGATGGTCTGCTCGGCCCAGGCGTACAGGAGAAAGGGCGCCACGCACAGCAGCAGGGCGACGACGGCGAGGTGGGCCCACACCACGGGCCTGGCGGGCAGCTGTTGCCGCCTCACCAGGGAAATGGCAGCCAGTGCCACGGCCCCCGAGCCCAGCCGGCCCAGCACCACCTGCGCCGGCGACAGCCCCTCAAGGCCAATCGCGATGAACAGGAAGCTGGCACCCCAGACCACGGCCAGTGTGACAAATTGGGCCAGCGGCCACTTGTTGGCGGAACTCTTGTTCGACATTCGCATCTTTCGTTACAACAGCCATTGGCCGCCCTTGGATTCAGCGCACCTCCGGAATCGGGGCACCACTGTGCAGACGTTTGCCGAGGACAAAGTGTGAGATTGCCGTTGTGGCTGTCAGGGCCGGGTGTACCGGGGGCCTTCTGGGTTCCGCGTCTTCAAGGCCTGGTGATGTTCGTGCCGCTTCGGTCTGTCATTGTTTCCCACCAGCCGGGACATTGCACACCAGCTGCCACACGTACCCGTCAGGGTCGGTCACCGTTCCGATGTACTGCCTGCGTCCGCTGGCGTGGTCAACGAGTTGCGGCTCCACCACCGTGCCCCCGGCGGAACGGGCCGTATCCAGCAGCCGGTCCACCTCGCCCGTGGACCCGATGGCGCAGCTGAGCACGCCGTCGCTGCGGCCGGCAGCCGAACCAGGCACCAGCCCCGTGTTCCGGGCAAAATCCTCCGGCTGGGCCAGGAACAACGTCAGCCCGGGCAGTCCAAGGCACACCAGGCCCAGCATCAGCCGGGCGTCCGCCATGCCCAGCCCGTCCCGGTAAAAGGCCAGCGAGCGGGCCGCATCCGCCACCACCCGCGACAGCACCACACCGTCCGTTTCCATGTCCGTCATCCTTTCATCCATGGTGCCGGTCAGTCCGACGGCGCGAAGTTGCCTTCCAGCCCCGGAACGCAGGCGCCCGTCCACACGGACAGCGCCTCGTCGCGCGAGGGAAGCCCGTTGATGGCCGGGCTGAGTTCCGGCCGGTGCACCCAGGCCCCCGCCTCCTCGGCAATCAGCGCGGCCGCCGCGAAATCATGTTCAAAAAGCCCGTATTCCAGGTACGCATCGACCCCGCCCTCGGCCACGGCGCACAGCTCCAGGGCCGCGGAGCCCAGCCGGCGGAAATCGCCGAAGTTGTCCATGCGCCCGTTCAGCTCGGACACCAGGCGGCGCCGCACCACGGGATCGTAGGTCAGTGCCGTTGACAGCAGCGTGCCGCCCCGGGCTTCCAGCGGCCCCCGCAGCCGGCGCACATCCTGGGCGCCGTCGGCCCGGGTTTCATCCAGCCACGCGCCGCCGCCGCTGGAGGCAAAATACGTCCGCCGCAGGGCGGGTGCGTTGACCACGCCGGCCAGCCAGCCGCCGTCGGGCCCCATCACGGCCACCGAGGTGCAGTGGTAGGCGATGTTGCGGATGAAGTTCATGGTCCCGTCCAGCGGATCGATGCTCCACCGGTAGCCTGACGGTTCCGCGGGCAGGGCCGGTGCCAGCTCCTCCCCCGTGATGACGTCGTGGGGGCGGGCGTCGGTGATGACGGAGCGCACGGCCCTCTCGGCGGCGAGGTCGAAGGCGGTGACCCAATCGGCGTCGGAGGACTTTTCCGTGGCCCCAAATCCCTCCGGGTCGCGCGCTGCCAACACGGCAGCCCCGGCCGCAGCCGCACGCAGCGCCACTTCCAACAGTTCATCAACGGATACGGAATGGGGTGTCATGGCTGTCCTTCGCTGGGTCCAGGCGTGAAGCGTTCCACGAATCTTGGGGTTTCTCCACGCGGCACGTTTCCGCCTCCACTCTACGGCGTGCCGGGCTGCACGGCCGGAATGTCACCGGCAAAAAATTTGTCGGATGTAAGGCCGGGCTCCACGGCACGGCTCCCCTCAACCCGAACCGCTCGGCGCCGGCACCGGCACCGTCCGCACAAAATAGGATGCGCCGCGCTGTTTTGGACGCACGGCGACACAAAGTGGGCCCGGCAGAGGAATGTAGGGAACTTCGTAGACATCGGATGTTATGCATGCCAAAATGTTTTCGAGTTGCGCAACTCAAGTCTCTTGCGGGTTTGCGCCGTCAAACATCCGATCAATGTAGCTCAGGAGTTGTTCATGGCTTTCCCCCAACCCGACCGTCGCCAGATCCTCAAGCTGGGCGGCGCCCTGGCACTAACACCCCTCCTCACCCAGTTCCTGGCCCGGTCCGCCTCGGCCACGCCGACAGCAGTCCCGACAGAAGTCCCGGCCGCCGTGCTGGCACCCCATCCGGCCCTGTCCAAACACGCACTGTGGTACCAGCTCCCCGCCACCGACTGGCAGTCCGGGGCCCTGCCCATCGGCAACGGCCGGCTCGGCGCCATGTTTTTCGGCGACCCGTCCAGGGACAGGATCCAGTTCAACGAGCAGAGCCTGTGGGGCGGGGTGAACAACTACGACAACGCCCTGGCCGGGCTCGACGACGAAGCCTACGACACCTCCGTGACAGGTTTCGGCTCCTACCGCACCTTCGGCGACGTGGTGGTCACCTTCGCCGAACAGCCCGTGGTCACGGCGCCCGGAGGCCCCTACAACAACTCGTCCTCCGAAACATTCACTGCGACGATTGACGGGAACCCGGCCACCAAGTGGTGCATCGACGGCCCGCCGGCCACGGTGACCTGGCAGGTCAGGCTGCCCTCCGCCGTCGCGGTTTCCAAGTACACCCTCACCAGCGCCAACGACGTCCCCGCGCGCGATCCCCAGCAGTGGACCCTCTCCGCCTCCAACGACGGCACGCAGTGGACCGCCCTGGACAGCCGCACCCTGCCCGCGCCGTTCGAGAGCCGCTTCCAGGCGAAGGACTTCACCGCCGCCAACACGGCTGCGTACAGCTGGTACAAGTTCGACTTCACCCCGAAGACCGGCGTCAGCCACTTCCAGGTCGCGGAGATCGCCCTGGGCGGCGTCAGCTTCGGCGGCCAGTCCGCGCTCTACCTCTCCTCCCCCTCCGGACAGTCCGACGGCGACGGCAGCGGCGCCGACATCGTGCGCACGCTTGACGGAAGCACCGCGTCGGCGTGGGTGGCACCCCAGCCGGCTGCCGGCGTCGTCTGGCAGGCAGACCTTGGCACGGGCCGCGTGGTGACTTCCTACTCCCTGACCTCAGCCGCGGACACCCCTGCCGAAGACCCCACGGCCTGGACCCTGGAAGGCTCCACGGACCGCCTGTCCTGGACCGTCCTGGACAGCCGGCAGCCCGGGGCGCCCTTCGCCTCGCGCGGCCAAACCCTGGCATTCACCCTCGCGGGGACCAAGGCGTACAGCTCCTACCGGCTCACCCTCCGCGGGGGTGCCGGTGCCGCCAATCTGCGCCTGTCGGGCGTGGGGCTGGCCGGCCCCGGCTTCGATTCCGGCACCGCTTCCGCCGTTGCCGAGTACAGGCGCGCCCTGGACCCGACCATCGGCGTCCATGTCACCCAGTTCGGCACCGCCGGGAACCGCGTGCTGCGCGAGGCGTTCGCCAGCCGCGCCGCTGACATCATCGTGTTCCGCTACGAAACCGAGCGGCCCGGCGGCCTCTCGGGCACCATTTCCCTGACCTCTGGCCAGGATGGCGTGGCCACCACGGCCAGCGCCGCTGCAGCCACGCTGGCCTATTCCGGCACCATGGCCAACCAGCTCAAGCACGCGGCCACCCTGCAGCTCGTGGACACGGACGGCACCCTGACGGCCGACGGCGCGTCCCTGCACATCGCCGGCGCTCACACCATGACACTGCTGCTGGACGCCCGCACCAATTACAAGCTCGACGCCGCCGCGGGCTGGCGAGGTGCCGACCCCGGGCCCGGCATCACCAAGGCTCTCGCTGCGGCCGCCGCCCGCCCCTACGCGGACCTACGTTCCGAGCACCAGGCGGACGTGGCCGCACTCATGTCCCGCGTCTCCGTCAACTGGGGGACGACGCCGGACGCCGCCGCCAAGGCCCCCACTGACCTGCGCCTGTTGGCCTACGGCGGCGGGGGCGAGGACCCTTCGCTGGAACAAACCATGTTCACCTACGGCCGCTACCTGCTCATCGGCTCCTCGCGCCCCGGCGGGCTTCCGGCAAACCTGCAGGGGCTGTGGAATGACAGCAACTCCCCCGCCTGGGCATCGGACTACCACACCAACATCAACATCCAGATGAATTACTGGGGCGCGGAAACCACCAACCTTTCCGAGTCGCACCAGCCCCTCATCGACTTCATCGGCCAGGTGGCCGTGCCTTCGCGGCTTGCAACGCGGAACGCCTTCGGCAGGGACACCCGCGGCTGGACGGCCCGGACCAGCCAGAGCATTTTTGGCGGCAACTCCTGGGAGTGGAACACCGTGGCCAGCGCCTGGTACGGACAGCACGTCTACGAGCACTGGGCCTTCACCCAGGACGGGGACTACCTCCGGTCCACCGCGCTGCCCATGCTCAAGGAAATCTGCCAGTTCTGGGAGGACCGCCTGGTGCCCGACTCCAACGGGCTGCTGGAATCCCCCAACGGCTGGTCACCCGAGCACGGCCCGCGCGAAAACGGGGTCATGTACGACCAGCAGATCATCTGGGACCTGTTCCAGAACTACCTCGACTGTGAGGATGCCGCCAAGGACGACGCCGGCTACCGGGCCAGGGTGGCCTCCCTCCAGTCCCGGCTGGCCCCCAACAAGATCGGCAGGTGGGGCCAGCTGCAGGAATGGCAGGAGGACATGGATGATCCGAAGGACATCCACCGGCACACCTCGCACCTCTTCGCGGTGTACCCGGGCCGGCAGATCACCCCGGCGGGTTCCCCCGAATTCGCCGCCGCCGCCCTGGTCTCACTGAAGGCCCGCTGCGGCGAGCAGGACGGCGTGCCGTTCACCGAGGCCACCGTTTCCGGCGACAGCCGCCGCTCCTGGACGTGGCCGTGGCGGGCTGCACTGTTTGCCCGGCTGGGCGAGGCCGAGCACGCCCGCCTCATGCTGCGCGGGCTGCTGCGCTTCAACACCCTGCCCAACCTGTTCTGCAACCACCCGCCGTTCCAGATGGACGGGAACTTCGGCATCACGGGCGCCGTGGCGGAGATGCTGGTCCAAAGCCACACCGGCACCATCCACCTGCTGCCGGCACTTCCGGCAGCGTGGAAGGACGGCTCCTTCACGGGCCTGCGCGCGCGGGGCGGCTACGAGGTCAGCTGCACGTGGGCCGGCGGCAAGGTCACCTCGGTGACGGTGGTGGGCGACAGGTCCCCGAACCAGGGCAACATCACGGTCCGGATGAACGGGCAGGACTACAAGGTCAAGCCCACCCAGCCCGGGCACCAGCTCAAGCCCTTCTCGCCCAGCTAACGGGGCAGGCCGGTCACGGGCCGGCGGGCCCCTCAGCGGGTTCGCCGGCCGGCCCTTCAGCCAGCAGTTGCACAAAGCCGTCCTCGTCCAGCACTTTCAGGCCCAGCGATTCGGCCTTGTCCAGCTTGGTGCCGGCGTTCTCCCCCGCCACCACATAGGAGGTGTTCTTCGAGACGGAGCCGGAAGCCTTGCCGCCGCGGGTGATGATGGCCTCCTTGGCCTCGTCGCGGCTGAAGTTGGGCAGCGTCCCGGTCACCACAATGGTCAGGCCCTCAAGCGTGCGCGGGGTGGATTCGTCCACCTCGTCCTGCATCCGCACCCCGGCCGCGGCCCAGGCATCCACAATGTCCCGGTGCCAGTCCACGCCGAACCACTCGATGAGCGCCTCGGCAATGATGGGCCCGACGCCGTCCACGTTTGCCAGTGCCTCCTCCGACGCGGCCCGGATGCCGTCCATCGAGCCAAACGCCGTGGCCAGTGCGCGGGACGCGGTGGGCCCAACATGCCGGATGGACAGCGCCACCAGGACGCGCCACAGCGGCTGCGACTTGGCCTTCTCCAGTTCCTCAAACAGCTTTTCCGTGGTCTTGGTGGGCACGGACGGCTTCTTCGCCGTCGCCTTCGTGTAGAAATACGGCACCTGCTGGAAGCGGCCGGTCCCTTCGCCCTTGGACCGGATTTCCCGCCACACCACCACGCCGGAGAGGTCCAGTTGGGCGATGTTGAAGACTTCAGCCTCACTCACCAGGGGCCCCGGGCCGGCGGGCGCAATGGCGCCGCCGTTCTCCGCCGGGTCGGGGCCGGGCCCGTTGGTCAGGGCGGCGGCCGCCTCGTAGCCCAGGGCCTCGATGTCGAAGCCGCCGCGGCCGGCCAGGTGCGCCACACGCTCGGTCAGCTGGGCCGGGCAGGACCGCACGTTGGGGCAGCGGATGTCAATGTCGCCCTCTTTGGCCGGGGCAAGTTCGGTGCCGCAGGACGGGCAGTGGGTGGGCATCACGAATTCGCGTTCTTCGCCGGTCCGCAGCGCCACCACGGGGCCCACGATTTCCGGGATGACGTCCCCGGCCTTGCGCAGCACCACGGTGTCGCCAATGAGCACGCCCTTGGCCTTGACCACGTCCTGGTTGTGGAGGGTGGCCATTTCCACGGTGGAGCCGGCCACCTTCACCGGGGTCATGACGGCGTACGGGGTGACGCGGCCTGTGCGCCCCACGTTGACCCGGATGTCCAGCAGCTTGGTGTGGACCTCCTCCGGCGGGTACTTGTAGGCCACCGACCAGCGGGGCACGCGGGAGGTGTTGCCGAGGGCCCGCTGGGTGGCGAGGTCGTCCACCTTGACCACAATGCCGTCAATTTCGTGAATGAGGTCGTGCCGGTGTTCGCCGTAATGGGCAATGAACTCCAGCACCTCGGCCAGGGTGTCCAGCACCTTGAAGTACGGGCTGGTGGGCATGCCCCAGTCCTTGAGCTGGGCGTAGGTTTCCGACTGGGTCGCCGTTTCCAGGCCTTCGCGGGCGCCGATGCCGTGCACATACATTCGCAGCGGGCGCTTGGCGGTCTCAGCGGGGTCCTTCTGCCGCAGCGATCCTGCCGCGGTGTTGCGCGGGTTCGCATAGGGCGCCTTGCCGGCGGCCACCATTTGCTCGTTGAGGGCGGTGAAGTCCTTGGAGGCGATGAACACCTCGCCGCGTATCTCCACCTCGGAGGGGAATCCGCTGCCGTGCAGCCTCTGCGGGATGTCCTTGATGGTGGCCACGTTGTGCGTGATGTCCTCGCCCGTGGTGCCGTCCCCGCGCGTGGCCGCCCGCACCAGCACGCCGTCGCGGTAGAGCAGGTTCACGGCCAGCCCGTCAATCTTCAGCTCCGTCAGCCACTTCGGTGGGGTTCCGTGCTGCTTTTCCACGGATGCCGCGGCTTTGAGCAGCCAGGCTTCCAGCTCCTCGAGGGAGAAGACGTCCTCCAGCGAGTACATGCGGGCCAGATGGTCCACGGCGGCGAATGCCACCGAGACATCGCCGCCTACCACCTGCGTCGGGGAGTCGTTGGTGACCAGTTCAGGATGGAGTGCCTCGAGCTGCTCCAGTTCGCTGTAGAGGACATCGAATTCGGCATCCGAGACCAGGGGTGCGTCGTCGTTGTAGTAGGCGGCCCGGTACTTGGTGATTAGTTCCACCAGCTCCGCGTACCGCTCCCGGACTTGGGTGGATGGGGTGCTGGGGGGCTCGACGGCGGCGCCACCGGGTCCAGGGGCAGTGGCCCCTTCCACTGCGGGCACTTCTTCGGCGGGATTCACAGGCTGGCTAGTCACTGTTCCATCTTGCCGTAAAAGCACCCCGAACGCCCCCCTTGTTTTCGACGTGTTCGGTCTCCGTAGGCCGGGCCATGGCGGCAGCCATTTGTTACGTCCCGGGAGCGCCCGGGCGTGTGCCTTCAATCACACTGGCTCCCCCGGCGCGCGGGCCTTCGAGTAGCGTTGAAGGCGTTGCCTCAACGACGAGGCAGCCGGAAGACAATCAAAGGAAGCAACGGCGCATGAGCTTTGAATCGCACTCCATGACCCTCAAGATCTGGGACCACTCCACCATGGAGCCCACCTTGGAATCTGCCATTACCCACATCTCCGCCCGGGCCAACGCCCCGAAGGAACATGTCAGGGTGGTCCGCAGCGGACCGAACATGTTCACGGTCAGCGTGGGCGAGGAATCACATGCGGGTTTCACCGTTTAATCCCGCTGCCCAACGAATGCCGTCGCAACTCCATGTTGCGGCGGCTTTTTCGTCACCGAGCAGCAACGGCTGAAAGGCACAGTGTCCGAAATGGGACCTTTGAACGGTTGCTAGTGGGGGCGGTGGTCCTTGCCGTCCAGCCACAACTCCGTGGACTCATCACGGTGCGTTCCGTCCGTGCCGACGTGCTTTTCGCTGATGGTTGGCCCGTTTTTGACGACATGCACAATGGCCATTGCATGGCCCCTTCCGAGTCCGTATTCCTCATTCAGCCAGTCAATGATTGCTCCGGCCCGCACCGGCGGTTCGGACAGCCCGCGCTCGTGTAACAAGGTGAGGAGTTCGCGCGGCGTGAGGCCGGTTTTTGATTCGATGGTGTCGAGGTATGCCTGGAAGGACATTATTTCCGTCTCCTTGAACTTGGCCTGCTAGTGAGGTGATAGACGTCACTGTATCCAAATGGTACGGTACCGTCTAGTACTAAGGAGGCTTGGATGGAGTCCGCCAGCGGGACCGGAAGGCGTAGTGAGGAAAAGCGCCAGGCCATCCTCGACGCCGCCCTCAGGGTGTTCACAGCCAATGGATATTTGGGGACCACCACCGATCAGCTTGCAGCGGCAGCCTCGGTGTCCAAACAAACACTCTACAAGTACTTCCATGACAAGGAAGGCCTGTTCACTGCCCTGATCACCACAGTGAGCGACCGGATACACGATCCGTTTCAAGGACTCACTGCTGCAATGGGCACTGCCCCGGATTCCGAAGCCGCCGTCAGGATCCTGGCGGAACAATTCGCGCACTCCATCATGTCCGCACAGGTACAGCAAATCCGGCGGCTGGTCATTGCCGAAGCTGCCCGATTCCCGGACTTGGGACGGCTTTACTGGCAACGCGGATTCGAAAGGGTCCTGGCGTCGGTCGCCGCTTGCCTGCGGGTATTGGCCGAGCGCCAACTGCTGGCAATCGCCGACCCCGCCGTCGCTGCGCAGCACCTTGCCGGAATATTGCTGTGGATCCCCAGCAACAGGGTCATGTTCTGCGGCATCCCCGATCAATTCGAAGCGGAGACCGAGTTGAAGGAGGTTATCGAACTGGGGGTCAAGGCTTTCATCTCGGCATACCGCTTTGAAATAACGGAGATACAAAATGCTCAACAAGGTTAAGGCAAGTGAACTCGTCATCGGCTCCGGGCGCACCGCCAAATTCGAAGGCCAAGGATACGGATCCGGAGTTTCCTTCTTCCTGGTCGACAACGACCCTGGCCAGGGACCGGATCTCCATCGCCATCCCTACAGCGAGACCTGGGTGGTTCTCGAAGGGACGGCGGTGGTCACCGCGGACGGGACGGACACCCTTGCGGAAGAAGGCGACATCCTCATTGTCGAAGGTGGGACGCCCCACCGATTCCGCGCCACAGGTGCGGGCAGGCTGCGCATGATGTGCATTCACGCGTCGCCGGTGTTCCTCCAGGAGAACCTCGGCTCGTGAAGAACTTCCAGGCCGGGCCGGGCCATACGTGGGTTCAAGCTGCCAGCGAACCCTGGAGCCACGCAAGTATGGTGTCGACACTTTCGGGGTCGAGCCGCGTGCCGGCGTCGTTATAGCCATTGCCCGGCGACGCGGCGACTTCGGCAGGGGTGCGGTGGTCTTCCTTGAACACGTGGTTGGCGTTGGCAGGGAAGGCAAATGTCACGTTCGCCATGCCGGCGGCAGCTTCCCGGAGGGGGCCGCCGTCGTCCTTGGCATCAATCTGCACGTCCCGCCGGCCGATCAGGACCAGCGTGGGAATCCGGACCTTGGCCAGCGCGTCGGTGGCGGATTCGTTCCACAGCTCGCGGGCCAATGGCAGGTTCGCCGGCGTCTCGAAGCTGGCAAGGACCATCTTGACGCTGTCGGGAAGGGCGGGATCGGGAGCCATGGGCTGCCCGGCCGAGTAGCGTGCCGCAGCCTCCTCCACCTTCCCCATCAGCTCAGTGCCGCCGGGGATCTGGGCGGATTGGAGCGCCAGCTGGGACAGCAGCACTGCCTGGACCGGGCGTCCGGGCGGCGCGGCGAGGACGATCGCGGCGAACGGGACGGCCTGGGTGCTGGTGGCATAGTGGAGCACGTGGAGGCTGCCCTCGCTGTTGCCGAAACCGGCAATCCGGGCGGGGTCCACGAAGTCCTGGCCGGCGAGCACCTGGACGGCGGAAACCAGTTCGTCCAGGTGCGACTGCATGCTCAGTTTCCCGATGAGCTTGGGGACATTCTCCATCGCGTGCGGGCCGGACACCCGCTTGTCGTAGCGCAGCGAAGCGATCCCGGCATTGGCGAGCGCCTCCGCGAAGAGCCGCCCGCTGCCGTTGCTGCCGGGGAGCATCGGGGAGCACCAGTCCCGGTCCGTGGGTCCGCTGCCGGCGACAAGGACCACCGCCGGGACTGGCCCCTCGCCGTCGGGTTTCACCACCGTGCCTTCCATGGTGATGCCGTCAAGCTGCCAGGACACCTCTTGGGAAATTGCCATGCCGCCAGTCTCACAACGAATGGCGGCCCGGGCAAGGCGGGGCGGTACCACTTTCCGTACGGGAACTGCCGGATGGTTGGTGGCTAGTGGGTGTCGATCCAGTAGCGGCGCTTGCCGTTGCGGCTGTCTTCGTAGACGCCGCCGTTCTTTTCAATGGTTGCCCGCGAACCGGCGTTGTCCTCGTCGCAGGTGAGCAGTACCCGCTTCAGACCCAGCCCCTGGGCGATGGGCAGCGAGTCTTTGAGCGCTTGGGCGGCGTGTCCGCGGCGGCGTGCCGAGGGCCGCACGCTGTAGCCGATGTTCCCGCCCTCGTTGAGGAGAAATTCGTTGAGCTCGTGGCGGATGGCCAGGGAGCCCAGGACGGTGCCGCCGTCGGCGATCCAGAGGTAGGTGCACGACACGTAGCCGGCTTTCCGCGGTGTTTCCGGCAGCGCGTCGGCGATGAGCTGGTCCACAAAAATGGCGAACTCCTCGGGATCCCGCAACTTTTCCAGCGGCCAGTCCTCGCCGCCGCCGCCATCCCTGTGGGCGCCCGCAAATTCCTCGGCGCCCTCCAACCAGGACGTGTGCAGGCGTGGGTCAGGTGTGATGAGTGTGGCCATTACAAAATCGTATCCGAGAGTCCGGCTGACATCCCCCGTGGCCGGTGCCAGACTGGGGGGATGAACATTCAGGACTGGTGGCCCCGGCTGGACGCGCCAACGCAGCAGTGGCTGATCGAGAACAACGGTGACACCGTGCCGCCGGACATTCAGGCCCGGATTGCCACCGCCGCGGGCGCGCCGGCTGCGGATTCTTCATGGCTTGGCGACGCCGACCCGGCCCATTTTTCCCTCTCCGACGAAGCCGTCGACTGGATCGAGGCAGTCGCGAACGGCGAAGATGGGTAGCCCGTCCGCGTCAATGAATTGACCTGACGACGGCGGCAAACTTGGCAACCATTGACACCCTCGCGTTGACCGACGAGGGTTGCCCCATGAGCCGGCCCATCCGCATCCTGTCATTCGTGGCCATTGCTGCTCTCATGGCGGCGGCCGCCGCGGTTGGGGTGCGGCTGTGGACCGTCCATCAACAAACCTCGGACTGGGCGTTGTGGCCGGAAGCGGTTCCATCGAAGGTGCAATTTTCCGGCCGCGTTTACAGCTGCCCGCATCCTGCATCGCCGGAGAACCAGTCGCTGGACGGATTGACCATCCAGGGCCGGACCGCGGGCGGCGGCGACATCTACGCACACGCCGCTTCCCTGGGCCCAGGCACCACCATCGTTGTCCGAACGGATCGAGGGTTGTTTGGCTGCGTGCTGATCGGCGGACAATAGCCAGGGCATAGGCTGTGGGCATGAGTCGTCCAGTGGAGCCTGATGAGGCGTTGCAACGCCTTCCACCCGGGATGCCACGGCATTTCGCTGAATACAAGCCCGTTGCCGAAGCTGTTCCTGCGCCGCCTGTAACGAACGTCGGCGGCTATGACGAATTGCTCAACTATTTCCGCTCACGAGGGGAAAGCCTGCCGCGCAGCAGGGAGGGTCTGGCCGCCGTCGATGCGGCGATCGATGGCGGCATTCCCGCCGAGGCGTTCCCAGACCTCGCCCGGTCCATTGGAATGTTTTACGGGGACGTCCTCACCCACAGCATTACCGGCGCGCATTGGAAAGTGGTGGCCAGTGGCTTCCCCGAGGTCCGTTTCACCGCAAAGGACTCCGTCGACGTCGTGCACGTGGCACAAAGGAGGCTCAGCCACAGCTACCCCAGCCTCGTGGAAAACTTCTTCCACGTACTCGAAATGGCCGCCGCGGCTATGTGAGGGGCAGCGCCGCCCAGGCGGTGGATGCCACCCGAAGTCCCGCCGTCGGGCGTCAAGAGCGCTTGACTGCCCGGGAATTTGCCACGGACCACACGGCAGTGAGCAGACATACCTGGACCATCGCCAGCGACAGCGACCGGTCAAGGACCACGGCCGCCACAAACTCAATCACTGACAGGATCAAGGCGGCAACGCCGACGGCGGCGAATCCGTGGCGCGCCAGGACACGGTCACGTTCATCCCTGTACTCCATCGCGTTGAGCCTGTTGATGTCCAGGGATTCCGGCCGGCGCACATACACGGCGCACGCGAGTCCGCCCGCCCCGCACAGGAACAGCAGCAAGGCGCCGAACCAATTTCCGGCCAGCGCCGTGGCCGCGGCGCCAACCACAAATGTGGCAACAAGGACCTGGTTGATTCTCGAGATCGGAATCCGGCTAGTCAGCTTCAATGCGAAACACTTCCTCAACGGTGGACCCGAAGAAACGGGCCAAGCGGACTGCCAGGACAAGGGAGGGATCATACCGCCCCGTCTCGATGGCGTTGATGGTCTGTCGCGAAACCCCCAAAACCAAGCCGAGGGCTGCCTGGGACAGGCCGGCCTCCAGGCGTCTGCTTCTGACCTCGGAAATCATGTGACAAGCATGCTTTACAGCAGTGATAGTGTCAAGCGCGCTTGTCCATTCCCGTCGTATTGGCGGGACCAGGTCCGGCGGCGCCCGTCAGGCGACGGCGGTGTAGCCTGCAAAGGTTTCCAGGAGCTGGTTGGCGTAAATAGCGTTTGCGAACATCAGCCCGTTGCGCCCCATGATGGGCAGCGGCAGGTCCACCAGCTGTCCGCTGCCGTTGTGGGACACCTGCATGGTCAAGACGGGAAAGCGCCGTCGCCCGTTGGAGATAATGAAATGGTCCGGGTGCACGTAGGCAATGTCGGCCCAAGACAACGTGGCGCCCGGTGCGCCTGAACGGGGCGAGCGCCACAACTCGATTCCCGCCGGACCAAGAGTGACCACCGGCATCAAGCCAAGCCGCGGCCGTTCCTGGCCAATGTTTCCCAAGGCAGCGCGGAGCTCGGGCGTGCGTTGGCTCAAAAAGACCGCAGCATTGGGCCGGGCAGCCCTGGCCCCGGACTGCTTCCGGCGCATGAACACGACCATGGGTCCCAGGATCAAGGTTATGAAGGTCGCGGCCAGGACGAACCCGGCTCCCACGGCGAGGACCGGGAAAGCCACGTCGCGCGGTGCGGAGGCCCCCTCCGCGATCGAAAGGACTGCCGTCAGAAGGAAAACAAACAACACGAACGCCAGCAGTCCCCACAGCATCAGCTTTTGCTTGCGCCTGGCACCCGGAATCTCCACGAACTGCGGCGGATAAGGTTGCGAGGGAGGCAGAAATGCGCCGGTGGCGGTTCGGAAGGGGTCAGGCAGCGAATCCTCTGGCATGTGAATGAGTCTATTTGCCCTTGGCCACCCACTGGCGCCGCCGACGGCGGCCGCCGTCGGGCATTAGCCTATCCAAGCGCCACTGAGGTGGGTACCGTATTGATACAGCGGGCAAGGCTTGGGGAGCGGGGAAAATGATGCGCAGGGGAATTGCTTTTGCAGTTGTGGGGGTGCTGCTTGTGCTGCTGCTGTCCATAATCGCGCAGCTGTGGCTGCTTCCGGCGGAAATCCGAAGCGTGGCCGCCACATTCCCCGAGGTCGAGCGGCTCGCCGCGCCGGCCATCATCTGGGGTGCCGTCGCCATCGCCTGCTGGCAGGCCATTGCCCTCATCGGCTTGAGGCTTGCCGCGCCCCTTCGCCGCGGGGAATTTGGTCCCGCCTGGTACGGCTGGCTGCGCGGCATGCTGGGGTGCCTGATGGCATTCCTGGCGCTGGTGGTTGCCGCGTTAATCGCGCTGAACGTGATGGGCTACGCCACGCCGGGAGTCATGCTGGGACTCCTGGGTTCCGGCATCATTGCCGCAGTTGGGGCCGGTTCCCTGGCTTTGTTTCTGGAGAGCCGGCCGCAGGCCCATTTTCGGCACGCATAGGCTGGTCCCTTCGCGGCCGGGGGTTTGAATGCGGCTTGAGTTCGCTGACCAGCACACTGACCACAATGAGCGCCGCACCCACCAGCGCCAGTCCCGGGAGACGGTCCCCGGCAATGCGTCCGATGATGCCTGCCCAGACGGGCTCACCCGTGTAAATGATTGTGGCCCGGGCGGGCGTCACTGACTTTTGCGCCCAGTTCATGGTGGCCTGGATGATGCAGCTGGCCACGCCCAGCCCCACCGCTGTCACCACCCAGCCCCAGGAAAACGCGGGAACGGCCTCCCCCGTCACCGGCACCGCAGCAAAGCCCAAAATGCCGCACACCAGCAGCTGGACTACGGTAACCCGACCCAGGTTGACCCTGCCGGCGAAGAGGCTGATCAGGATAATCTCGCCCGCTATCGGCAGGGTGCTGAGCAGGGTTGCGACCTCCCCCGGGCCCAAACCGACGTGAACGGCGTCGGGCCCAGCCAAAAGAACCAGCCCGGCGAAGGCGAGGACCACCCCCACGAATGTCATGGCCCGCGGCCGCTTCCGGGACACGGCCCATTGCAGAAGCGGCACCATGGGCACGTAGAGGGCGGTCAGGAACGCGGAGGTGCTGCTGGCGATGGACTGCAGGCCGAACGTCTGCAGCCCGTAGCCGAAGAAAATCATGACGCCAATGGCCGCGCCAGCGCCGACGTCGGCCCAGCCCATCCCGCGCAGGGACCGGCGGAACAGGATGCAGGCTGCCAGCCCGGCGACGGCGAATCTCAGCCCCACAAAGAACATGGGCCCGCTGTGCTGCATGGCAACATGGACGGCCAGGAACGTCCCGCCCCAGACGGCCGTGATGGCCACGAGGGCCAGTTCCTGCCTGCTCAGTGGGGACTTTCGCGCCCCGGCCAACACCCGGTCCCACATGTGCATCATTCTGCACATTTTATGGTGCAGAATAGTGCACATGCAAGACAACCCTGCCGCCACCGTCCTGGGACATGTCGGGAGCAACCTCCGGCGCTTCCGCCGCGACGCCGGCCTGAGCCAGTCAACGCTGGCCGAACGCTCCGGCATCAGCCGCCGCACCATCATCAACCTTGAGGCGGGCGAGGCAAACATCAGCCTGTCCGGGCTGGACCGCCTCGCGGACGCCCTCGGGACCACCTTCGCCATTCTCGTCGCATCACCCACGGCGCCCGCCGCGGCCATCAATGAAGTTGCCTGGCGGGGGCGGGCTCCGGACAGCGTCGCGACGCTGCTGAGCTCGGCGCCGGCGTCCCACGAAGCCCAGCTCTGGACGTGGACGCTCGGCCCGGGCGACCGCTACGACGCCGAACCGGACCCCGCGGGCTGGCACGAAATGATCCTTGTCATCGAGGGCCGGCTGCGAATCGACTTCGAGGGCAGCTCCCTGCAGCTCAGCGCAGGCGAGCACGCGATGTACGCCAGTTCCCAGCCGTATGCCTACATCAACGACGGCGGCGAAACCGTCCGCTTCGCCCGGACCGTGGTGTCGTGACGGGGCGGCAATTTTTGCGGGTCCAGTGCCGCGAAGCGATTCTTCCCTTGAGCAGGTGTTGCACATCCCTTGCCGCGGCGGGCAAGTCCAGGGACGTTCCTGGTTGTTTCAGTGGCTCCTGTAGACCTCGCGCCGGTGTGCTGCACGGAAGATCACAACCAGTAACTGGCCGTCGTGGATCTCATACAGCACCCGGTAATCCCCGATGCGGATCCGCCAGGCGTTGTCGTCTCCGGCGAGTTTCTTCACCCCGTCCGGTCTCGGGTTCTCTTCCAGCAGGGTGATTGCGGCGAGGATGCGTTGTCGGAGCGGTTTGTCGAGCTTGTTGAGCTCCTTGACGGCGGCTCGGGTGAAGTTGACGGTGTATCGGCTCAACGGGTGATGCCGTTCGCAGCCAGCACCTCGTCCAGGCTGATTCTTTCGCCGTCGTCTTCCACCCGGGCACGGCGGAGGGCTGCCAGGTCCTCTCGGTCCTCCAGTCTTTCGAGCATTTCCAGGTCCTCCGGGCCAATGAGGACGGCCGCAACCTTGCCGCGACGGGTGATGCCGATGCGTTCGTGGCCGAAAGTGGCTCGGCTGATTGCATCAGATAAGCCGGCGCGCAGCTCGGCAACGCTCATGGTGCTGGAAATCTCAGTCATGCTTCAACACTACTCTCAGATGTACAAACCCACCAGACTGGTTACTTTGTACGCCCGCGCCACAATGTGAGCCATGGATCCTCAGCAATGTATTGGCAAAGCGTCGTTCCCCGCCGTCGTCGTCCTATTCCAGATAGCCCAGGGCGCCTCCCGGTTTTCCCGATTGCTCGGCAGATGTCGCTCTGGGCGTACCCGAGGCTGTTCAATGCGGCCCGTCTCCGCACTGTGCACGGGCCTTCTGGGTCATGAAGAACAGGTCCTTCACGCCGGTGCCGTCATTTATGAGGTGCAGGTTCGGCGCCGTCGTGGCGGGAACTGACATCAAAATCCCCTTCGGCCCGGCAGCCAGGTCGTGTGCCTAGAGCAGCAAGGAAAAGTGTCTAACCCCCAAAGACACTTGAGCCTATCAAGGACTGTCCGCGGTGTCTTTTCCACTAATTTGCGGTGCGCACCGGGAGCTACCGCCCGTTGCGTTCAAGCGCCGCACCCAGGAGGCGCGCGCCTTCCCGGAACGCTCCGGGGTTGGGGCCCGAGTAGTTGAGGCGGATGAACGGCCCCGCTGCCTCGGCCGGGAACCAATCGGTCCCCGCCGCAATGATGACGCCGGCATCCTCGCAGTCGCGCGTCAGCCGTTCCAGGTTGGTGCCGTCCGGCAGGCGCAGCCAGAGATTCAGCCCGCCCTTGGGAATCTGCTCCAAATGCGCCTTCGGCACGTGCTCCTGAATGCCGGCCACCATCAGGTCCCGCCGCGCCCGGAGCTGGTGGCGCAGGCTGCGCAGGTGCGTCTGCCACCCTGGCTGCGTGACCACGTCCAGCGCGGCCGCCTGCAGCAGCCCGCTGACGTACATCGTCTCGGCGCCGCGGTCCGCCAGAATCCGTTCGCGGGCCGGCCCCCGGGCAATTGCTGCCGCAACGCGAATGGCGGGCGACACGCTCTTGGTCAGCGAGCGCACATAAATGACGTGCCCCGAATCGTCCTGCCCGGCCACGGGGACGGGGGTGGAATCAATGCCAAAGTCATGCGCCCAGTCGTCCTCCACCAGGAACGCACCATGCCTGCGCACCACCTCCAGGATCTCCGCACCCCGCCCCGACGCCCATTGCGTGCCCGTCGGGTTGGCATAGTGCGGCTGCGCGTAGAACATCCGCGCACCGGTTTCCTCCAAGGCCCGATCCACGTCCTCCGGTGCCGGGCCGCCCATCCCGCTGGGCACGGGAACAAGCTCGACGCCGGCGTTCCTGGCCGCCAGGATGGCACCCCAATAGCTGGGCGACTCAATGAGCAGGGGGCGCCCGCGTCCCACCAGGGCACTGAAGATGGAACTCAACCCGCCCTGGCTCCCCGGCAGCACAATAACGTCACTGGGCGCCGGCGGATTGATGCCCGACGGCGTCGCAGCCCCGAGTTCACGCGCGAACCAGGACTGCAGTTCCGGCAGCCCTGCCACCGGCGGGCGGGACAGGGCCGCGTCACTGCGGGCCGCCCGGACCAGCGCCGCCTGGACCAGACGTTCCGGCAGCAGTTCACGGTCCGGATACCCCGAATGCAGGGCGATGGCTTCATTGGGGACGCTGCGCATGGTGGCGGAGGCAGCCAGCGGCGGCATGGGGGCGGCGCCCAGGGCGGCGCTCTGCCAGCCATAGTCAGAAGGCCGGGCCGTCCGCGCCGCCCGCACAAACGTCCCCACCCCCGGCCTGCTCTCGACCAGGCCCTGCACCGCCAGCGCCTGAAGTGCTTTCTGGACCGTAACGGGGCTGGCCTGGAACTCGGCAACCAGCGAGCGGCTCGACGGCAGCCGCGACCCCGGGGAGGACCGGGCGATCCGTTCCTTCAGTCGCGCCACGATCCGGGAACTGCTATCGTAGTTCATGAGAACCAATGATAGCGCTACTCTTCCGGTGCGTGAAGTGCTACCTCGCCGCTCCCCCGCCGGACTGTGGTGGGGCGTGCTGGGCGTGGCCGCCTTTTCCTTCACCGTCCCCCTGACCCGCGTGGCCGATGGCGGCCTGTCGCCCCTGTTCGTCGGCTCCGGCCGGGCGGTGGTTGCCGGCGCACTGGCGGTGCTGGCCCTGGCGTTGACGCGGCAGCAGCTTCCGCAGGGGAAGCAGTGGCTGCGCCTCGCGGTCATCGCCGGCGGCATCGTGGTGGGCTTCCCGCTGCTGACGTCCTTCGCCCTCGCCACCGCGCCCGCCAGCCACGGCGCCGTGGTGGTGGCTCTCCTGCCGGCCGCAACAGCCACCGCCGCGGTGCTGCGCGGGCGTGAGCGCCCCTCGGCGGCGTTTTGGGCCGCCACCGCTGTCGGCGCCCTGGCCGCCATCGGCTTCGCCGTCGTCCAGTCCGGCGGCCTCGGCACCATCGGCGTGACCGACATACTGCTGTTCGGCGCAGTGCTGGCCGCGGCCATCGGGTACGCCGAAGGCGGCCTGCTGGCCCGCGAACTGGGTGCCTGGCAAACCGTTTCGTGGGCCCTCGTCGTCGCCTTGCCGCTCATGGCGGTGCTGGCCGGTGCCACCATGGCCAGCCAGCCGCCGTCGGCCTCGCCCATGCAGTGGGCAGCCTTTGCCTACCTGGGCGTGGTGAGCATGTTCCTGGGCTATTTTGCCTGGTACCGCGGGCTGGCGCTGGGGCCCATGGCGCCGGTCAGCCAATCGCAGCTGGTGCAGCCCGTCCTCAGCCTGGCCTGGGCGTGGCTGCTGCTGGGCGAAAGCCTCAGCTGGACCACTGTTTTGGGCGGAGCCGCCGTGGTGCTGTGCGCGGGCACGGCCGTGCGGGTGCGCCTCGCTCCCCCTGCCCGGCCCTGAATCCACCACAAGGAAAGGAACTTCCATGTACATTCCCCAACACTTTGCCGCCACGCCCGCTGCCACGGCGAGGCTGCTCAGCGCGCCGTCCGCAGCGAACCTGGTCACCATGACTTCCCAGGGACTGCTCGCCACCTTGCTGCCGTTCCACTTCGACCCCTCCGTGGGCGAACACGGCGCGCTGCAGGCACACATGGCCCGCAACAACCCGCAATGGTCCGAGCCCGCGCTGGGCGAAGCACTGGCCATTGTGCAGGGCCCGGACGCGTACATTTCGCCGCAGTGGTACGCCGCCAAGGCCGAGCACGGGCGCGTGGTCCCCACCTGGAACTACACGACGGCGCACGTTTACGGCCGGCTTCTCATCCACGACGACGCCGCCTGGCTCGGCGCCCACGTCCGCGCCCTGACCGACGCTCACGAGGCCGGATTCGCCGAGCCCTGGGCCGTGGGGGACGCCCCGGAAAAGTTCGTGGCCGGGCAGCTGCGGGCCATTGTGGGGCTGGAGCTGGTCATCACGCGGATTGAGGCGAAGGCCAAGTTGAGCCAAAACCGGCCCGCAACTGACATTCCGGGCATCGTGGCCGGGCTGGAGGGGCGCGGCTGCCCGGAAATGGCCGCCGAGGTCCGCGAGGCCCCGTAAAGTGGAGCCCCGTTGGCCCGCCAGGGTGCTCCACTTTACAAGTGGCGCATCACAAGGGGCCAACGGGGCTCCGGTTCAAAGCGGCCTAGCGCTCGTGGTCCATGGTGGTGGCCACCTGGAGCTTGAACACCTTGCCGCGGCCCACAATGTAGCCGCGCCCGGGGATGAACTTGTTGTTGTACATCCGCCCCAGGGGCGTGCTCATGAGGGTGTCGCCCTCCAGGTCGCCCGGATTCATCAACAGCCCCCGCCGCCCGGACTTGAACAGCCCGGAGATGTTCCAGGCGCTGGACCAGGTGGAGGATTCCGCCTCCCCCACCACAAAGCGGTTCGCCTTCACTGACGCCTTGATCAGGTTCACCAGGTCCATCTCCACCTCAGAGTCGGCAAATTCGGTGACGCCCTCAATGAACAGCGCCACCTCCTGCGCCTCCGATTCCACCAGGTCGATCAGCCGCTGCAATTCCGGCTCCACGCCGCGGTTGGTGGTGAACGCCTCGTCCCACACCGGCATGGTGGCCACGGCGGACTTCCTGGACCCGAGGTACACGCGACGGGTGCCCGGCGTCGAACGCTTAAGCGCTTCGGCGAGCGTGACCAGGGCCGTGGTGCGCCCGGAACCTGGCGGCCCCGTCAACATGAGCGCGCCGCTGGCGGCCAGCCCGGCCGGTTCCAGGTTGTAGTCGTCCACGCCGATGACGGCCTCCCCCGGGCGCCCCGCCGGCAGGATGTTCAGGTCCAGCATTTCCGGCAGGGATTCCACCCGCGGCGCCTGGCCCACGCCCTGGCGCCGGAGCGTGGCGGCCAGCTTCTCCACCTGGCGTGCCTGCAGGGCCAGGTTGGCGTTGCCCCCGAAGACGGCCATCTGGACCTCACGGTTGTCGATGAGGCCGCGGCCGGGCGGGGAAGCGGCACTGAGCACGTCCCGCGGGAGACCCAGGTTGGAGTAGTCGTCCACCGTGGCCATGCGGAAAACCAGCAGGCGCTGCACGGAGGCCGCCAACGACGCCGGCAGCGACTTGGTGCTGTCGCCGGCAATGACAATGTGCACGCCCATGGGACGGCCGTCCGTGGCGATCTGCTGCAGCGTTTCAAACTGGGTCATGCCCACGCGGAACTCGTACTGTTCGCGGAACGTGGCCAGCCCGTCCACCATGATGATGATCCGGGGCTCGTCCGGCTTGCCCGCCAGGCGCCGGTACTCGGAGATGGTGCCGGCCTTTACTGCAGCGAACGATTCCGAGCGCTCCTCGATGATGCCGCGCACGTAGCGCAGCAGCCGCCCCACGCGTTCGCCGTCCTCGGAGCTGATGATGCCGCCCACGTGCGGGAGGACCTCCAGCATGGCCAGCCCGTTGGAGGCCGCGTCAATGCCGTACACCTGCACGGGGCCGCCGCGCGGGGTGATGGCTGCGGCAATGGCAATGGTTCGCAGCGCCGCCGACTTGCCCGAGCCGCTGGCCCCCAGGATGGCCATGTTGCCGTCCTTGTCCGGTTCAAAAAACACCGTGGGCTGGGCCTGGTGTTCGGGATCGTCCATGACGCCCAGCAGCAGCTGCTCATCCGTACGGGGGTTGGGCAGCCGGGAGAAGTCATAGGTGTCAGGCAGCTCGCCCAGCCATGGCTTGCGGGGCGGCTTCACGCCAAGTTCGACGGCGGCCAGCGACACATTGGCCACCACCCTGGCAATGTCGTTGGGGCCGGCCACGTCCTCCACCGGCGCCGGAGCAAGTTCCTGCTCCCAAGCCGCACCGGAACCGAAGTCCATCTCCACAATGTCAATGCGCGGGCGCTGCGGCGTGCGGCTGGTCCAGCCGCCCGCGTAGCCTGTCTGGAAGCCCTGGATGCGCCCCGGGCCGGTCTTGGCGGCGCCGCGGCCGGGAATGGTGGGGCTGAAGTATGCCGCCGTCGGCTCCCCCAGGATGTCCTGGGAATCGTCCACGTCAGCCATGCGCAGGGCGATGCGCATGTTGGTGTTGGCGCGCAGGTTGTCCTTGATGACGCCGGAGGGGCGCTGCGTGGCCAGGATAAGGTGGAGGCCCAGGGAACGGCCGCGGGCGGCAACATCCACCACGCCGTCCACGAATTCCGGCACTTCCTTGGCCAGGGCGGCAAATTCGTCCACCACAATGACCAGCGACGGCGGCGCCTCGGGGTCGGCTTCGCGCTCCATGGCCAGCAGGTCCTTGGCCTTCTTGCGGTTGAGCAGGTGCTCTCGGTAGTGCAGCTCGGCCCGCAGGGAGGTCAGCGCGCGGCGGACCAGGTGCGGGGACAGGTCGGTCACCAGGCCCACCGTGTGCGGCAGCTTGACGCAGTCGGCAAAGGCCGCGCCACCCTTGTAGTCCACGAACAGGAAGGAGAGCCGGTCCGGGCTGTACGCGGCGGCCATGCCCAGCACCCACGACTGCAAGAACTCGGACTTGCCGGCACCGGTGGTGCCGCCCACCAGCGCGTGCGGGCCCTCCGTCTTGAGGTCCAGGTACATGGGCTCCACGCCCTTGGAACCGACCAGGGCACGCAGGGAGCCCTGGTATTTGCGGTTCTTCACGGCACGGGAGGCCACGGAATTGTTTTCCAGCCAGCGGTCGGCAATGGAGGAGGTGCCCTCCACGAGCTCGTGCCCGGCCAGCGCCACATAGGACACGCTGCGCGGCAGGTCGGAGTCGTCGTCCACGGGCTTGCCCACGTCCACCACGGGCGCCATCATCCGGGCCAGCGAGGATGCCAGCTCCGCGGAGACACTCTCACAGCTCACGGGGTACGTGAGCCCGCCCAGGCGCACCTGGCCGGTGGTGGCTGCCTCGGACACGTGGACAAAGTCGCGGCACGCTGCCGGCAGCGCCTCGATGGAACCGGCCACCCACAGCACATGCACGCCGACGTCGGCCCCGTGCTCCACCAGGCGGGTCAGCCGGGCGCGGTCCACCTTGACGTCGTCCTCGACAACTACCAGCATGGCCGGGACCAGGGGTGCCGGAACTTCCAGCTTGTGCGGGTCCAGCGTGCCGCGTCGGGCCGAGGAATTGGCCTCCAGGCTGGCGCCGCGGGTCACAATCAGGTCCTCGAGGGCGGCCAGCAGCACGCTGGCGGCGCCCGTGCCCGCGGCGAGGTGGTCACCGGGCAGCGGCGAATGGACGGAGCCGGCGTGGGGCAGCCACTGAAGCCAATCCCACCGCTGCTTCGATTCCATGGACGTCATGGCGGCCACGGCAAGCTCGGCCGGGGAGTGCAGCCCCACGGCCTGCAGCACCAGGCCGCGGGCCACGTCGTCGACCACGCCGCGCGGCCCGGCCACGCCCAGGGCGCCGCTGAGCCGGAGCTGGGCCACCACGGGCACGGCGTCCACGTCGCTGAATTCGGTTTTCAGCTCCTGCACCTCGGCCATGTATTCCGGCAGCGTGTTGTTGTCCTGCGGCGCCTTGACGGGAGTGCGGGACGGCTGGCGGCCAATGCCCAGGCGCAGGCTGAGGAACGCCTGGTGCTCGGGGCGGTGGGTCCACATGAGCGGGCCCAGCTTGTATATGGCGTCCGCCGTTTCGGCGGCGGAGGGGCACTCGGCCAGGCGCACGGCCCGCTCCACCTGCTGGCGCGCAGTCATCTGGCGGCGGAACTCCGCGGCGGCCGCCCGAAAATGCGCGATGTTTTCCAGCGTGTCCTTCTTCAGCTGGTGGCGCTGGTCCACGTAGCTGCCAATCATCATGATCGGCATCATGGCCATGAAGATGATGCTGTACAGGCTCTTGGTGACGGCAAACATGACGGCGCCCATCAGCACCGGCGCCATCATCATCAGCAGCGGGAACCGTTCACGCTTGGGCCGTTGCGGGCCGGCGGGCACAGTCTGTTCCTCGATCTCGAACTTCGGCACCACGCGCGGGGAGCGGTTGAACTCGACCAGGGGGCTGGTGGGGCCGGCGTGGGCGCCGCGGCCCAGCCCCACCACCGAGATGGCCGTCTCCCCCAGCGTCACCTCGTCCGAGGATCCCAACACTGCGCGGGAAATGTGGATGCCGTCCATCATGATGCCGTTAGCGGAGCCCGTGTCCGCAATCTCCACCGTCTCCCCCACCGTGATGCGGGCGTGGCGCTTGGACATCATGGGGTCGCTGAGGCGCACGTCCACATCAAAGTCCCGGCCAATGTAGCTGGTGCCCAGCGGCAGCGCGAACTCGCGGCCCATGTCGGGGCCGGCCATGACACGCAGGGTGGCTGCGGCCGGCCCCCTGTCCTGGTTTGGCACGTGGAAGGATTCGCTGACCTGGGTCAGGGAGACTGTGGCCCCGGGGCGCAGCCCGGATTCGAGCAGGTTGCCGTCCGGGGGCAGGGTGCGCCCGCGCACGCCGCCCACCACGGACTCCTCCACCTTCAGCGAGAGCTGGGGCGGTGCGGCGGCGCCCTTGCGGGAGGGATCGGAAAGGTATAGCTCGGTGGCGATGTCCCCCACCGTGGCCAGCCCGTCCACTGTGACCGCCAGGTTCTTGTCCTCATGCGGGGTGCGCTGGAGGGTGAGACGGATCCTCATTCATCGTCCGTTCCGCGCTGGGAGTCCAGCAGCGCCAGGTCGTCCGGGGTGACCAGATGGGAGGTCACGGCGTGCTCCACCAGGCGGGCGCGCCGGTTGGTGGCCAGCTTGCCGCCGCCGCCGCGCAGCCCCACCACGCCCACGCGGTCCAGCTTGTCGCAGACGTTGTCCAGCTTGCGGTTGAAGCGGGTCAGGGCCCAGCCCAGCCGCTTGGCGGCCTGGGCGGAGGACGGTATGGCGCTGAATCCCGTCCCGTCGCGGCGCAGCATGGGCTCGGCCAGTGCCACGATCAGCGCCTTTTGCGAATCGGTGAAGACCACGGGGCCGATGGTGGTGGACCCGGCGGAGTCCTCCCCCCGGCTCTGCGCCATGAACGACGGCGTCTTCAGGTGCACGGAGAACTCATAGGTGGTGGGCCCTGCCGTGAAAATGACGTTCGTGTGCCCAAAGACCAGTGGAATGCGCGCGCCCGGGGCCATCCACGCCTGCATGCCCCCTGCGGCATCCGCAATGGTCGCCGACAGCATGGTGCCCGCATTCGTCAGCCACCAGATCCCGTCATAGCGGCTGATTTCCAGGAACTTGCGGTGCAGGTAGGGATTGTCGTCAATCTCCAGGTCCCCCTCGCGCCCAATGCTGAACACCCCGTCCGGGGACGGCTCGTACCATTCACCACAAAAATCCACGGCCAGTTCCGCCACTGCATCCCCCTGCTTTTCCTTGTCCTGCATTTTGTCCGGCCCGCCTGCCCCGCTAGGGGAAGCACTTTCGTGTTTCCGGGGACGTGCTGCCACTCTTGCGCACCAGCTTCACCGAAATGCACGACTGCCCGCCGGCGTTGTCGGTGACAAATATCTTCGGCGTCGCAACCGGCTTGAACTCGCCCGAGGAGACGGCGCTGACGGCCGCCCACACGTAAAAGTCGCCCGGCTGCGGGTCCGGATTGCTCCAGCTCCAGTCGGCGCCGCCGTTGCCGGCCGTTGCCTTGAGGTTCGTCACGGCCGGCACGTCCGGACCCACGATCACCGCGGGAGCCTGCGACGCCGTCCTGGAGGCTTCCGGGTCCGCCGGCTTCGGCGCGCCCGCCGTATTGAAAACCACAATCCCAACCACGACGGCGGCCGCCAGCACCGCGCCCGCCCCCAGTCCCAGCCACCAGCGTTTTTTGCCGGGTGCCTGGGCCGGTTCCGGCGGCTGCCCGGGCTGCTGCGCCGGGGCCTGCAAGTCCTGCGGTGTCCCGCCGCCGCGCCGGACGGTGGATGCCAGCAGGCCTTCAGGCTGCCCTTGGGCTGCTGGCCGGACGGGATCCGCCCACTGCGGAGGGGACAGCTGCCCGGGCAGGGTGGAACCGTTTTGGGTCAGGCCGGATGTGCTGCCGCGGGTGCTGGTGGACACGCCCGGTACGGCATTGATGTGCGGCGGCGCATCCTGTGCCGGCTGGCCGGTGCGGGGGCCCGTCCGGAACGCCGAAGGAAAGGTCGGGGCGGAAGGCTGGGAGTCCGGGTCGATCGCGACAATGCTGCGCACGCGGGTCTCTTCAAAACCCCCGTCCGCCAGGGGCTCCTCCTGGACAATGTCTTCCTGGACTTCGAAGGGGGTGACGGACAGGTTCAGGTCCGCCTGCACGCGCATGAGGGCGCGGGCCAGTGCCTTCGCCGAGCGGTAACGCGACGCCGGGGACTTGGACATGGCCGTGGCCAGCACCAGGTCCAGGGCCTCGGGCACGTCGGCCCGGCCCAGCCGCGGCAGCGGCGCGGAGCCGATCCGGGCCATCAACTCGCGCTGGGAATTGTCCCCGCCGGGCACCACGAACGGGGAATGGCCGGCCAGTAGGGTATAAATGGTGGCGCCGAGGGCCCAGATGTCCACCGTGACGCCGTCCGTGGCGCCGGCGGTGAAGGATTCCGGCGGCGACCACGGCACCGACATGCCGCCGTCGTCGTCCTGGGCGGAATCCATGGTGCCGGAAATGCCGAAGTCGGTCAGCGCCGGGCGGTTGTAGTCCGTGACCAGGATGTTGGCGGGCTTGATGTCGCGGTGGGCGATGCCTGCCCGGTGGGCGGTTTCCACGGCGGAGGCCACCTGTATGCCCACGCTGAGGGCCTCATCCACGCTGAAGCGACCGCGCCGGGAGCGGACGTCCAGGCTGGGGCGGGAGCAGTATTCCATGGCCAGGTACGAGTGCCCGGCCGCCGTGATGTTTGCCTCGTAGATGGTGACAATGTAGGGGTGCGTGGAGAGCTGCGCCATGAGGTTGGCTTCAGACTCAAAGCGGCGGCGGGCGCCGTCGGTCTTCAAGTCCGAAAGCAGCACCTTGACGGCCACCCGGCGGCGGGGGCGGTCCTGCTCATACAGGTACACGTCCGAAAAGCCGCCGGACCCGAGGACGGAGAGAAAGCGGTAGCCGGGTATCTCCGGGGGCGGGGCCGGCGGGCGCTTGCTGCTCACAAAAGGCCTTCAAAAAGCAGGGACACGCCGTCGCCCAGCTCCGCGATGTCGCCGTCGAGCAGGATGGCCTGTTCGCCCTGGCCCAGGCGTCGGGGCGCTTGTCCCTCCCTTACCAGCACGGTGCCATTGGTGGCCTTCAGGTCAATGAGGAGCACGTCCCAGCCGTCCAGGCGGACCTCCACATGGGAACGGGAGATGTCCCCGCTGGCGCTTTGCACCTGCACCAGCCGCGGCACCCCGGCGCCCATGACGCGCGAAACCGACGGCTGGCGGCCGATGATCAGCGAATGGTCCAGGTCCAGGATCTCGCCCGTGGAGATGTGCATCCGGCCCAGGCGGGGGCGGCCCACCTCGCGCGGTTCGGAATTGATGGCGGCCCCGCAGTGCGAGCACAGCGACCGCGTGGGCGGGTTGGCGTGGCCTGAAGGGCACAGCCGCGCCAGCACCATGGGGCCGGTGGGCGGGCGCGATTCAAGTTCCTCGGCCGCGGGCAGCTGGCTGCGGTTGACCATGATGGTCTGGCCGTCGTGGTCCGGGTCCTCGCCGTCGGCTCCGGGGGCCTGGCCTGCTGCGGGACCGGCGACGGCGGGACCGGCGGCGGGACCGGCGACGGCGGCAGGACCGGCGACGGCGGCAGGATCGGCCTGGCTGCCGTCTTCCCCGTCCGCGTGGCTGCCGGCGGCTGGCCGGCCCGGGCCCCACGGCACCGAGTCAATTAGCACCCCGGTGGGCTCGGCCCAGGGGCCCGGCGCGGGGGTCCCCGCATTCGGCTCCGCTGAACTGGTCGGCATGCCTGCCAGCAAAGCTGCTTCCGGGCCGGATGCAGCCGGGCCAGATGCCGGCATGCCGGGGGCGCCATGGGCGGGAATGGCCGGGGGCATTGCCGGAGGCGGCGGCAACATAGTGGAGGTGCCGGACTCCCTCGGGATCACCTGGCCGTTTTCGTCGAGGCGAATGGCCGCGTCCTCCACGGACCGCACTTCGGTTTCGCCGAAGAGGTGGTCGTAGTCGGTGGTGAAGCCGTCGTCCTGGCCGTCCACTTCATCGCCATAGTGCTGGCCAGCCACGCTTTCTGCAGTGCCGCTGTCCGCACTGCCGATTTCCGGAGCGACATGGTCCAGAGTGGAATTCTCCAGTGCGCCGTTTTCCGGAGCACTGGCAGACAGCCCTGAATGCGTACCGTCCCCAATGTCCCCATCGCCTGTCGCGAGTGCTTCACCGGACGCCGGCACCGCGTAGTCGGTGTCACCGTCCAGGCTCGGGAAAATGGTGTTGGCGAGATCCGAGTCAGCGCTGCCGGCTTCAGCACTGCCGGGTTCATAGGCGTCGGGTTCAGGGGTGGCGGATTCTACGCCGTTGCCGGGTTCGTCGACCCCCGGTTCATGGGAGTCGGGGCCGGAGGGCAGCTCGATGCCCGGGGGCAGGCTGAGTTCGCTGCTGTCGGGGCCGTCAAGCTCGGCGTTCCATTCCGCGTCTGAAGCCAGCGCGAAGCCGGCAAAGACGTCCTCCCCGTCGGCATCCGTTTCGCCGGGAAAATGGTCACCCGCCATGCCATCAGGGCCCGGCTCCCCGGCTTCTGACGCGCCCGCTTCAGCAGAGCCAGCTTCAACGACGACCGGCTGCAGGCCCGCAGGCGGGTGTGCCGGCGACTCGGGCACCGCGCCGGGCACCGCGCCGGGCACAGCGCCGGGCAGCGCAGGCGCGGACCATCCCTGGGCGGCTTGGCCCGTGGACGCGGCAGGGCTGAGAACAGTGTCGCCGTGTTCGGCGTCGAACCCGTCCCCCTCGGATGCGGCGCCGCCGGTTGGGGCTGCACTGGACGGGGCCGCACTGGAGACGCGCGCACCGCGGGCCAGCTGCTGCATGCGGACCACGCCTTCGTGGAGGGGCAGTTCGGCAGCGTCCTGGCCGGATCCCCCGCCGTCGCCCGCTCCCCCGCCGTCGTCCAGGAACAGCTCCAGGGTCTCCGGCAGCGGAAGCGAGCGCTCGCTCCAGGTGGTCACCTCGCGCCCGGACACAGTCGTCTCGGAGACGCCGTTGCGCACCACCAGGGTCACGCCGCCGCGGAGTATGGCGTGCAGGCGGTCGGACTGGACCATGATGGCAAAGGGCGGCATGCCCATCAGCGCGGTGCCAAAGTGGCCGGTCACGGCATTGAGCACGCCCTCAATGGTGGGATCCTGCCCGCCCAGAAACTCCCAGAGTGCGTTGACCGTGGCCGGCGGGGTGCTGCCATCAACGACGACGACGGCGTTGGAGCGCACAATTCCAAGCCAGGATCCGGGGCGGTACGTGGTGCTATCCATGGTGATCGTCTCCATAATTTCCCTCATCCGAGGATGGTTCCGGGCCGTCCGCAAGGCCTGCCGGATGATTGCTGGGGGTGGGCTGCGATGGTTCGTCCGCGGCTGCCGCGGCGTCCGGCCCCGCGTCCGGCGCCACGTCCACGCGGGGCATGCGCGGAAGGGTGTCTTCCGCGGCGGAAACAGTGGAGGAATTCTCCAGCGTGGCCCCGGCGTCGCCCCCGTCAACGTTGCTGGCGTCAACCACCACCACTGTCACATTGTCCCGTCCGCCGGCGCGCAGGGCCGACTGGATGAGCGAATCCACGGCGTCCTGCGGGTGGTTGAGGGTGCTCAGGGCTCGGTGGATTTGTTCGTCCGTGACCTCATTGGTCAGCCCGTCCGAGCACACCAGGATCCTGTCGCCCTCCTCGACGGGGACCAGCCAAAAGTCGGCCTCCGTGTCGCTGCCGGTTCCCAGGGCCCGGGTCACCACATGGCGGCGGGGGTGGACCAGCGCCTGGGCCGGGGTGATGTAGCCGCCGTCCACCAGCTCCTGGACTTCCGAATGGTCCACGCTGACCTGGGCAAAGGTGCCCTGGCTCAGCCGGTAGGTGCGTGAATCGCCCACATTGAACACCAGCCAGTATGGTACTCCGCGTTCCTCCACCAGCGTTACACCCGTGACAGTGGTGCCGGCGCGGGCATTGGAAATCTCGCGGATCCGGGCGTCTGCCTGGCGCAGGGCCTGTTGCAGGTCGACGGCGGTGGCCACGCGGGAGCCGTCCGAAAGGACCTGTTGCTGACTTAGGACGCTAATGCATTCCCGGCTCGCCACCTCGCCGGCCTCATGCCCGCCCATGCCGTCCGCCACCGCAAAGATGGGGTCCGCGGCCAGGAAGGAATCCTCATTGAGCTCGCGCCTGAGCCCGCGGTCCGAGCCAAAGCCAAAGCTCAGACGCACCCCCCGGACGCCGTTGTCACCGCTGTCACCGCTGTCGGCTGCGGCGCCGTCCTGCTCACGTGGCGCAACATGGGCTGCCTCGCCCGCACCAGGGCTCATGCCTGGCCCACCACGAAGGAACGGTCGCCAAAGTGCACGCGCGCGCCCACTTCCGCCAGGGCGGGCGTGCCGCCGGCCAGGCGGGACTTTTGCCCCGCGCGGTTGGTGATGGCGCTGCCGTTCGTGGAGTTTCTGTCCGTGATCCACAGGCCCTCCGCGCTGGCCCGCACATGCAGGTGCGTCTTGGACACCGAGCGGTTGGAATCGTGGACGGAAACGAGGCGTTCTATCATCTCCCCATCGTAACCGGCAGGATTGCGGCCGATGAGGGCCACGGTGGCGATGTCCTCGCTGCGGCCGTCGTCGAAGGTCAGGCGGATCGCCGTGCTGGGCGCCGGGGCGGGCGAGGAGGGGCGCACCCTGGTCTCGCCCAGATCGTCATCCCCGGGCGCCAGGCCGGGCGCGACCGGGTTGTACTGGGCCGGGTTGTGCTGGACAGGGTTGTGCTGGGCGGGAGCTGCGAACGCCGGGCCGGCTTGGGCCGCTGGCGACGGGGCGAACGACGCCGGAGTTGTGGCCGCCGCCGGAACTGTGGACGCCGCCGGCGGCGGGGCAAAGGAGTTCGCTGCTTCGGCAGGCCGGCTGGCACCCGGCACCGAGGTGATGGGCCCGGGCGCGGCTTCAACGGGTGCGAACCCGGACGGCTGCCCGGACGGCTGCCCATAGGTGTTCGGCGTTTCGGGAGCGTGCGGACGTGCTGCCGGGATGGGTGACTGCACGGGGGAAATGCCCGTGACAGGCGCGGGTGCAAACGACGTGCGCCCTGCAACGCCGCCGGTTTCCAGGGGATCGCGGCCGGCGGCAACATTAAACACGAGTGTGTGTGCCACCTTGTCGTGCCAGCCCTGCCGCTTGTCGTTGGAGTCCCAGGCGTTGGAGATGATGACCAGGATGGTGCCAAGGGTGGGCACGATGGAGCCAAGGGCAATGATGACGTAGCGCAGGAAAATGGCCAGCAATCCGGCCGGCCTGCCGTCCATGCTGGTGGTGCGCAGACCCATCATGACGTTGCCGGGGGTCTTGCCGGACCGGGCCTCCCAGATCCACAACCACACGCCGTAGGCCAGGGACAGCAGCCATGCCGCCCCGCCCAGGACCAGCAGCCAGGTCAGGTTGATTTGCAGCTGCCCGGCCGTTTCCGTGGCTCCGGATATGGCCAGCGAGGTGCCCACGCCAAAGCCCACGGCGAGCAGGATCCCAGGCACCACGCCGTCGATGAGCTTCGCCACAAGGCGGCAGCCGGCGCCACCGGGCACCAGTGCCGTGCCCATTTCCAGCCGGGCATCGCTGCCGTGCCGCTGCGGCGCCACGAGCGGCCCTCCTGCCAGGCCGCCCGGCTGATCGCCCTGTTGGCCAGCTTGCTGTCCGCCCACGGGGATGATGCCGGGTATCGACGGACCCGCCACCGGGGCCGTCACTCCGGCGCGGTGCCCGGGTGCGGCAATGATGGTGGCCGGCGGGGTGGGCGGGGCAGCAAACGGGCCCTGTCCGCCGTCGGGGTTGATCCAGGCGCCGTGGCCGCCCAGGGGCACCTCGGACGGGCCCGGGGAGGCCGCCCTGTTGGTCACCGCTGTCCCGCACAGCGTGCAGAACGCCGCACCCGGAGCCAGCTCAGCCGCGCAGTTGCGGCAGGTTTCCCCCGTTTTGCGCGCCATCTACCGTTCACCTTTCCTAAAGTTCCCCAGCTTGCCGGCCAGTCCCGACCACAACCCGGGCCTGCCGCCGCGCCCAGCCCCGCCGGACACAGACCCGCCAGTCACCGGTCCCCCGGCGGCCGGTCCCTGGCCCGATGTTGCCTGCCCGGCCTTGGCTGTCGATGCGCGGGCGGCCTTGGCCCGTGCATCAACCAGCAGCGACCGCACCGAGAACTTGGCCCGCTGCCGTTTCCAGAATCCTACCGACCCGTTCATGCCCTTCACAGAAGCGTCCACATGTTGCCAGTACTGCTCCACCTCTTCCTCGCTGGGCTGGCCCGGCCCGAAGATGGCGGCATCGGCCCGGGCGGCCAGCACCTCGGTGCCGGCCCGGTTCTCCGGGAATGCCCCGTTGAGCGCCATGGCGGTCTCGCGGCGCGTGCCATTGCGTTCCACGGTGGTGCCGAGGTCCGTGGCCATGCTGACCACCTCGGACCAGCCTCCGCCCACGCGCTGCGCGGGCAGTCCTTCGCCCTGGCGTCTCTTCCGTCGCCGGCCCTTGAGCAGCAAAATCAGCAGCAGCGGCAGCGCAATGACCACCACGGGGATGGCCGCCACCCCGGCAATGAGCAAAATGGCCCCCAAAATGCCGGCGGGGTTGTTCTTCTTCCCGTCCGTGTTCAGCGCATCCGGGGCAGTGTCCGGCGGCAGGTCCGCCGGCTCCTGCGGCGGGGGCGGCGGCTGGAGCACCTGCGGCTTGGGCTTGGACGCGTTTTGCGGCTCCGGCGGATTGGGGATGTGGTCCTTGTCGGGCGTGGGGTTGAACGGCACCCAGCCGATCCCGGCGAAGTTCACTTCAACCCAGGCGTGGACGTCGGAACCCTTGAGTTGCACTTTGGAAGCGCCGTTGGCGGGGTCCTTTTCGTCCAGGTAAAAGCCCATGACCACGCGGGCCGGGATGCCCAGCTGGCGTGCCATCAGGGCCATGGCGGTGGCGTATTGTTCGTCGTCGCCCACCATTTCCTTGCCCGAGAGCAGCTTGGTGATGCGCGCTGCACTGTGCCCGGACATGCTGGGCACCTGGCCCTCCAGCCCGTTGCTGAACTTGCCTTCACGCTGCAGGGCGCCTTCCAGGGCCTGCACCTTCTTCAGCGGCGTGCCGGCCTCGCCCACAATGTCGTTGGCCTTGGTGGTCACCACCTGGGGCACGTTTTCCAGCTTGGGCAGGGCCACGGAGCCAAAGTCCGCGGAGGCCAGCTTGTTGGCATCGACTTGCGGCACCTGGACGTCCATGGTGTAGGAATCGCCCTTGGCCACGCCGGCCAGGTTCAGGGCACTGTTGGAGTCCTTGTTCAGGTACAGCGTGGGCGTGGGACCGCCCGGCGTCGAATAGCTCAGGCTCTGCTCCGTGGCCATGCTGGGAATCCACACGCCGGAGTAGCCGTCAACGGAAACGCCGACGGCGGTCCCGGCACCTCCCGAGCCCGGGTTCAGCGCCTTGGGATCCCCAATGGGGGAAAACGAGGCCGAGCTGTTGGGGTCCACGTTGAAGACAACGCCGTCGTAGCTGTCCATGGCGGCAATGCGCACGCGCCCGTTTTTGGGCAGGCCGTCCACCGTGAACAGGACGGTGTCCTTCTCATTCTTGACGTAGTCACGGAACTTGGTCAGCGGGGACGGCAAATTGTGCAGGTCCGGCGGCGGAATGACCGAATCCCGCAGCACGCTGCGGGTGGCGCTGGTGGTCAGGGCGGGGGCCGCGGCCATGGTCACGGTCCCCGCGACGAGGACGACGCCGGCAGCCGTGCCGATGCGGCGCAAGAGGGACGTGCGGGCCGCAGCCCTGTCCTGCACGGGCTGGTTTGCGGAGATGGCGCCGGCCGATTCGCGGCGTTCCATTTCCCGGCGGTAGGCCAGCCAGGCGATGGCGCCCACGGCCAGCAGGGAGCCCCGCAGCACCGGCAGGAACAGCTGCGCGGTGCCGAAGATGATGGCGGTAACAAAGAGGGCAAGCACCGGAATGACCGCCCAGTAGGCGCGGCGCAGCCGCCACGCGAGGGAGCCTGCCACGACGGCGGCGATGAAGGAAGCCAGGTACGGCACCACCAGCACGTCCACGCTGGTGCCCACGGGAGCGGCCAGCGTCAGCAGCTGCTTCCAGGACAGCATGATGCCCAAAAGAAGGCCGCGCAGGGACGCCAGGCTCGGGAACACGCCAAGGGCTGCCTCCCCCGGGGCGGCCAGTGCGCTGCCGAACAGCATGTAGGCCACAAAGGACAGGCCGGCCATGGTGAGCAGGCCCAGGCGCCACCGCGCCCCGGCTGCAGCCACCAGCAGGCCCAGCAGAATCCCGCCAAAGCCGGCAATGAGGTACCTGCCGTCTTGGCCGAAGGTGGGGCCGAAGCCCAGCAGGCCAACGCCCAGGAGAACGGCCAACACTGCGGCGTCAAGCCCGACATGCCAGAGCGGGCGTCCGCCCGCAAGCGGCCACCGGGTTCCGGGCGGCCTAATCCCGGGCGGCCTAGTCCCGGCCTGCGGGGTTCCAGCCTGCTGCGTGCCCGTGCGCTGCGTGCCGGCCGCCGCGCTCCTGCGCCCGCTCATGCCACTGCCTTTCGGAGGACTGCCGCCAGGTCCGTCAGCTCACCCAGGGTGAGGACAGTGAGGTCGGCAATGTTGGCCCGGGCGGATTGCGCCCCGGAATAGCAGCGCACGGCAAAGCACCGCACGCCCGGCGGGACTGAGGCCGCCGCGCTGCGCAGCTGGGACGGGGTGACCCTGGAGCCCACCACCAAAAACACCACGGAGGCGTTGGGCACGGTGTCGGACAGCGTGCGGGCCAGGTCCACGGCAGTGCCGCGGCGGTTGTGGCCGGCCAGCCTGGTCATGTCATCCAGCATGTTCTTGCCGGTTTCGCAGCGGATGGGGCCGCGCTGCGTGACCACGCTGAGCTCCCTCGCCTCCTTGATGGCCTGCCGGCCCAGGGACGCTGCGGCGGAAATGGCCAGTTCAAAGTCGTCGTCGCGTTCGTATTCGTCCGTGTTGACTGAAAGGGCCACGGCCATGTGGGCCCGGCGCGTTTCCTCGAATTGGCGCACCATCAGCTTGCCGGTGCGGGCAGTGGTCTTCCAGTGGATGTGCCGGCGGTCGTCGCCCGGCACATAGTCGCGCAGGGCGTGGAAGGACACGTCGGCACTGGAGAGCTCGGTGGTGGGAAGCCCCTCCAGGTCCTTCAGGAAGCCGGCCGCTGGACCGTCCAGTGCCGTGGTCCTCGGATGGACAAACAGGTCAGTCGGTTCGGTCCAGAGCACCTGTCGGCGCAGCAGCTGGAGGGGGTCGGAGCGGACGGAGCGCACCGGCCCCACCGTGATCACGGCACGGCGGGTGGTGGGGATGGTGAACAGGTCCTCATGGGTGTCCCCCGCCTTCATGCGGGGCAGGTGGAACAGGGCCGTGGCGCGGCCCACGGGCAGTTCCAATGCGGACGGCAGCACCGTGCGGGGAGAATTGTTCGTCACGGCAATGCTGCCCACGGCGTTGTCCCCGACCGCCACGCGCGTGCGGGCCAGGTCCAGCTTGACCGCGTACATGGACCGTCCCAGGATGAAGGCGATGGCAATCAATATCAACACGGCGGCCAGCAGGGCGGCCACCTTCGCTTCCTGCCAGCCAAAGGCGGCACCGAGGATCCAGAGAAGCACGACGGCGCCAATCACCACCGCGCCCAGCCCGCTGACGGTGCCAAGCACGGGGCGCACGTAGCGGTCCAGCCATTGCCGGACCTTTCCCCACACGGGCGCCAGGTACAGCCCGGCCACCTTCACGGCCTCCGCCCACAGGGACGTGGGGTGGAGGCGCGTGGGGGCGCCGTCGCGGTGGAACGGCCGGGCCAGCAATGCCCCGGCCTTTCCTGCGGTGGATTTAATGCTCATGAGTGTTCCTTATGCTGCGCGGGTGCGCGGGTGTGGACTTAGACGCCGGCGCGCTGCTGGGGTGCGGCAACTTCGGCCAGCACGCGGCGCAGCACCACCTCCGGGGTGGAACCGGCAAATTCGGCTTCGGGGTCCATGACAAAGCGGTGGGTCCACACGTAGGGGGCCAGCTCCTTGATGTCGTCCGGCAGCACATAGTTGCGGCCCTTCGCGGCGGCCCACACCTTGGCCATGCGCACCATGGCGATGGCTCCGCGGACGGACACGCCCAGGCGCGTTTCCGGCGCGTTGCGGGTCTCTTCGCACAGGCGGGAGACGTATTCCAGCACGGCGGCATCCGTGTGGGTGGTGGCTGCGAGGTCGGCCATCTCGGCCACGGCCTGCGGGGTGATGATGGCCTGCAGGGTGGAGGTCCTGTCCCGCTGGCTGGAGCCGGAAAGCAGCTGCACCGTGGAGGCGTGGTCCGGGTAGCCGATGGAGGTCTTGATGAGGAAGCGGTCCAGCTGGGCTTCGGGCAGACGGTAGGTGCCCGCTTGCTCGATGGGGTTCTGGGTGGCCAGCACCATGAACGGGCGCCCCGTTTCATAGGTGGTGCCATCCACCGTCACACGGGACTCCTCCATGACCTCCAGGAGGGCCGACTGCGTTTTGGGCGAGGCGCGGTTGATCTCATCGGCCAGCACGATCGTGGCAAAGATGGGGCCCTTGTGAAACTCAAAGACCTGCGTTTTTTGATCGTAGATGGTGACGCCTGTGACGTCGGAGGGCAGCAGGTCCGGGGTGAACTGGATGCGCGAATGCGTCCCCTTCACGGTGGCCGACAGGGCCCGGGCCAGCATGGTCTTGCCCGTGCCCGGCGCGTCCTCGAACAGGACGTGCCCCTCGGCCAGCATGGCGGAAAGCGTCAGGCTGATGACATGGGACTTGCCCAGGACGGCCTGGCCAACGTTGGCAACCAGCTTCTCAAAGGTTCCGGCGAACCAGGTGGCTTGTTCCGGCGTCATGGACATGGTGTGCTTCCTCTTTCAGTCATGTTTCATTGCAATCACGCTCTTGCGGGGCACAGGGGGCGGAAAAACCTGGATTAGTTTATCCAATAGATGGTGTTGCCAGCCATGGGGACAACTTCCCTTGCGGACGGTTAGCATCCGGGCAGCCCCGCGGTGGAGCCCTGGATGATGTTGACGGTGGGCGGGTGGACGTAAAAGCCGGCCAGGCGGCCAGTCTTCATGTGGTACCAAGGGATCTGCCCCGGCCACGGCACGGTGCAGCTGTCGATTTCAATGTTTCCGTCTTCGAGAGTCAGCCAGTTGCCGCCTGGCTGGCCGGCTGTGTTGACCACGCCGTGGCAGGTGGCGGGCGGGCCCTTGACCCAGTAGAAGTCGCCTCCCGATGCGGGCACCGTGCAGGTGTGCCCGCCGGGTCCGGGATCGGTGTTGACGATCATGGGCACGCGGCCTCCGCTGGAGGCCGTTGCCTCGGCGACGGGACCCCAGTCGCCCTTCGAGTTCCTGGACTGGATCTTGATGGTGCGGCTAATGTTTGGCCCGCCCAGGTTGACTGAGCCGCTGCCGGACTTGGCCGTGATTTCCCCGCCAAAACCACCGCCCTCGTCGATCCGGACGGCCACGGAATCCGTGTTGGAACCTGGCGCAGACCAGCTGTAGTGCATCTGGTTGTCGCCCTGGGCCCCGTTGCTGGCATTGATCGACGGCGTCCCGGCTGTCCCGTAGGGCGCCACGGAGCCGGACTGTACGGCTCCTGACGTTTCCTGGGTGGCTGCGGAGCGCACCACGATGGTCACCGTGGTGCCGGTCCCGTTGGGTGCGTCCATGACCTGGCCGGGGACGATCGAGGAGGTGGCGCCCGTGCTGGAGACGGTGGCCTGGTAGCTCAGTTCACCACTGGTGGATCCGCCCATGGCTCCTCCACTGGGCGGAGTGAAGCTGACCTTGATCTGCCGTCCCGCCGCCGCCGTGTTGGTCGCGGCGATGGACAGTCCCGTGACGGGCCCGGGCCGGCTGACCGAGCGGCGCGCAGTGGACTGCGGGCTCAGGTCTGAGATGTCCACCTCGGTGGAGGCGGACACGGCGAAGGTGTAGTTGCCGGTGCCGTTGGGCAGCGAGGCCGTGGCCGTGTTTTGCGTGGTGGTCACCACGCCCTGCGGGGCACCGTCCAGGTACTTGGTCAGCGTGTAGTTCTTCAGCACGCCGCCGTTGAGGTCGGGTTGGGTCCAGTCGAGCCGGACCTGGTTCTGGCTCCCCAGGGTGTCCAGCACCGTCAGCACCGGCGCGGCCGGCGTGAACGGCTTGCCGGCCGGCTTGCCGGCCAGCGAGTACTGGCTCCATGCGGACGGTTCCGGGGCGCTGTTCACGGCCTGCACCCGGAAGGTGTAGTCGGTGCCGTTCGTGAGCCCCGTCCAGCTCAGGGTGGTGCCCGCAATGCCTGTTTTTTGCGGGTTCTGCCCGGCCGGGGCCGGCGAGATTTCCACGTTATATGTCTTGACGGGCGAGTACTGGCCCGTGGGGGCCACCCAGCTCAGCGCCAGTTCCCCGTCCCCCCGTTTGACGGCGGGCGGCGCAGGGGTGTCCGGGGAGGCGTCCGGCGTGGCGGAGGCGGACGGCTTGGAGTAATCGGAGCTGCCCACGGCGTTGCTGGCCTTGACCGTGAAGGTGTAGGGCTTGGCGTTTGTCAGCCCGGTGACCAGGCACGTGTTGGTGGCGCAGTCCTGGGTGCCGCCGTCGTTCTTCATTACGGTGTAGCCGGTGAGCGGGGAGCCGTTGTCCGCCGGGGCGGCCCACTGCAGCATGACCTGCTTGCTCTTGACCTCCTGCACCCTGGGCGCGGCGGGGACGGCAGGCTTGCCCTTGACATTGAGGGTGATGCGCCCGTCCACGCGGCGGTTTTTGTCGCCCGTCTTGTCCTCCACGGTGTAGCCGACCACCACATTGCCGGTGAAGTTCTCCGGGGCCGTGACCTTCACCTTGTCCGACAACTTCTCCACCACGGTGCCGTTGGCGCCCGTGATGAGCTTGACGTCCACCAGCTTCAGCGGAGTGTCAGGGAACGGGTTGGTGTCATTGGCCAGGACGGCGACGACTTCCGGCCGGCCGGCGTGCGCGTCCGGAACCACGTCCTCATTCGCCACGGCCAGCGGCTTGGTGGAGGAGACCACGCGCAGCGTGACCACGGCCTTGGCGGGGCTGTTCCTGCCGTCGCTTGCCTCAAAGCCCACTGTTTGCAGCGAGCCGGGAACCGCGTTTCTCGCGGCATTCAAGGTCAGGACCGTGCCGCTGAGCGTGGCAGCCACAGTGGCCGGCTGCGGACCGGAGAGCTTGAACGTGAGCTTGTCATTCTCCGGGTCGCTGGCCAGACGGGAAAGGTCCAGCGTGGCCGATTCGAGCTGGGCCACGTCCAGTTGCGTGCCGGTGGCGGTGGGCGGCTGGTTCTTGGCGGGCGACGGCGACACCTCGGTCATGACTGTCAGCGTGGACTTGAGCCCCTGGGGATCGTCGGGGCCGGTGCCGTCCGTGACCTCGAAGGTGATGGAGCCCGGGCCGTAGAAGTCCGGGTTGGCGGCGTACTTGATGCCGCCGTCGGCCGTCACCGACTGCTCCGAGGGGGCGCCGATGAGCTTGACCTTGTCCGCCTGGGTGAGCCGGGGCGTGCGGCCCGCCCGGACCTTGACGTAGTCGCCAAGGTTGAAGACGGCGGAGCTGCCGGCCTTGACCTTGAGGGGGCCGCTCTTTTTCAGCACGGGGTACTGCTGGCCCGTGCCGGGCACCCAGATGATGCCCGTGGCGGTGAGGTGGTCCCGGTCCGTGACGGTGTACGGGATCATCTGGGGCACGGCCAGCAGGTTGACGCGGACGGAGCCCCCGGGGAGCACGCTGGCAGTTTCCGTGGGCCGGGTGAGGGTGACCTTCAGATCCTCGGCCACGCCGTCGGGGTCCTCGTCGTTCTTGAGCACCGGCACGTCCACGGTGTTTTTCCCCAGCGCTTCCTGCACCGAGACGGAATCGTCGCGGGCGATGGGGGCGCGCAGCGGGGCGTCCGGGCTGACCGTCATCCGGACGTTGGCCTTGGCGGTGGCCCCGCGCGGGTCCGCCAAGGTGTAGTTCAGGGTTGCCGTGCCGGCCGTGGACGGTGCCGTGACCAGCACGCGGCCCTGTTCGGTCACTGACGGATTCATGTCCGCGGGGCCGGTGAAGCCGTTCCGGACCACGGCGAGGGGGTCGCCGTCGGGGTCGGAGTCGTTGAGGACCACGTCCAGGGCCACCCGGCGTCCGGGGCGGATGGTGATGTAGTCGTCCTGTGCCTGGGGCGGGTGGTTGACGGCCCCGACGGGGGCGATGCCCACCTGCACGGTGCCCACGGCTTCCGCGCCGAGGCGGTCCCTGACCCTGTAGGTGAAGGAGTCGGTGCCGGCGGAGTTGCCCGCGGCCGTGTAGCTGATGAAGCCGTTGCCGGACACGGCGGTGCCCAGTGTGGGGGCCGTGTCCAGCCCGGCCAGCTGGACGGAGTCGCCGTCGGGGTCGATGCCGTCCAACGGGATCTGGATGCGGGTGGTGGAGCCGGCCAGCACCCGTCCTTGCACGTTTTTGGGTGCCGGGGGGAGGTTGCGGGCCGGGTCGGCGGCCACCACGTGGATGGTCACGGGGGCGGAATCCGACTGCCCGGAGCTGTTGCTCACCTTGTAGATGGCGGAAACGGTGCCGGCCGTGGGCCCGGCCAGGAAGCGAAGGGAGTCCTGGTCCACCCACAGCTTGCCGGCGGAGGCGTCCGGCCCCTGCGTGATTTCGGGGTGCTTGAGGACGTCCCCATTGGGGTCGGTGTCGTTGGCCAGGACGGGGATGCGCACCACGTCACCCACCCGCACGGTGACTTCGTCGTCCTTCGCCACGGGCGGCTGCAGGGTGGAAGGTGCCGGGATCTGCACCACGGCGATGCTCCCGACGGCGGTGCCGTGGCCGTTGGAGATGGTGTATTTGAGGGTGGTGGGCTGGCCGCTGCTGCGCATGTCGGTGATCTTGACCAGCCGGTGGTCCAGGACCGTGGCGGACAGCCCGGAATTCTCCGGCACGTCCACACCGCGGACCACCAGGAGGCCGCCGGCGGGGTCGCTGTCATTGCCCAGCACGTCCACCAGGGTGGACCCGCCCGTGGGCAGCATGGCCGTGTCCTTGACGGCGATGGGTGCCAGGGTGTTGTCAGCAGCCACCACGTCAATGCGGATCAGGCCGGTGGAGCTTTGCGGGCCGTTGGTGACCTGGTAGCTCAGGTACGCCGTGCCCGGAGTGGCTGAGGTGTAGCTGAACGTGCCGTTGTCGGCAATGGGGGACGCCTTCCCCAGTGTGGGCTTGTCGACGCTGGCCAGGCGCAGCTGGCCGCCGCCGGGGTCCTGGTCATTCTTCAATGGCGCCACCAGTGCCGTCCTGCCGGCCACCACGCGGACGTAGTCGGCGTTGGCCACGGGAGGCACGCCGCCGCGGGGCTTGACCGTGACAGTGATCTTCTTTTCCGTCACGGCCCGGTTGTCGGAAACGGTCACCGTGACTGTTTTCGGCCCGGTGGTCTGGCCGTTGTCAATGTATGTCAGTTCACCGTCCGGGCTGAACTTCACCTGGGCCGTGTCGTCGCCGGCCTTGGCGCCCACCAGGAAGACGTTGTCGCCGTCGGGGTCGGACATGTCGGCGAGCACGTTTTGGCTGATGGCCTGCCCCTGGACCACCACCATGCTGGTGGCCCGGAGCGAGACGGGCGCCGCGTTTTCGGTGTCGGGGACCACCCGGACCGTGACGGTGGCCTGGGCGCTGCCGCCGCGGCCGTCGTCGGCGGTGTAGCTGAAGGACTCGGTGCCGGGCTTGGTCCCGGGCGGAACGGCCAGCTGCAGCCCGGTGCCGCCGTAGATCACCTGGAGCTCACCCATGGCCAGCTTGTCCGTGACGCCGCGCACCGTCAGGACGTCGCCGTCGGGGTCGGAATCGTTGTAGAGCACCGGCAGGATGGTGGTGGCGCCGGCACGCACGCCAAAAGTGTCCGCGACGGCAACGGGCGGCCGGTTCGGCTTGGTGCGGTCCGGCAGCGTGTTGACCACATTGGGGTCGGTGGAGTCCTTGTTGGGGTCGTTCGACTTGTTCTGGTTGGCCTGGATGTCATCCCAGTTGTTGACCAGCATCATGTTCTGGTTGACCAGCCACACGTCGCCGCCATTCGTGTCATTGAGCACCACCACGTCCCGGTTTTGGCGGAACACCATGCGGGACTGTCCGCCCGCCTTGGGAATGGGCGCAGTTTTCGCCCCGGCGCCGGCGCAGAAGTGCAGGTACTGGTTCACGCCGGACCAGGCGGCGTGGATGCAGCCGTCCTGCTGGACGGGGGCAATGGGCACGCCGGTGCCGGTGATGGCGGCCTGCTGCGGCGCCCCTCCCCCCAGCGGCTGCACCACCAGGCCTGCGGAGGTTTCCACCGCCACGGAGTTGCCGGAGGCACTTGGCTGCTGGATACGCCCGTCGCGCCCATGGTCCACTGCCACCTTCTTGTTGCCGGGCAGGAACAACGTGCCGGTGTCCGGGTCCAGCACCGCAGCCTGCTCCCCCACGGCCGTCAGCTGGAGCTTGCCTGAATCCGGCAGTCCGTCCACCTTCGCCACCTTGGAGGACAGCGTCTGCCCGTCCGGGCCCACCGTCAGGGTGGTCAGTTCGGCTGCCTTGGGGTTGAGCACAAAGACTGTGCCGGCTTCCGTGCTGCCGCCAAGCCCGACGACGGCCGTTGCGTTGGGCACGCCCGCCAGGCTGGGCTTGGTGGTCTTGTCCCCGAACGAGGTGGCATTGGCGGCCCCCACCACCCACACCTTGCCGGCGGCCGGGTCTGCCAGTGCCATGACGGTATTGCCGAGGGAGACCTGCTTGGAGCCGGCCATTGCGTTGTCCTGGCCCAGGGCCATGTCCGCCACGTCCACCTGGTTCAGGAGCGTGCCTGTTTCGTTGCCCATGAAGACGGTCGCGGCGCGCTGGAGGACGTCGAAGTTGTCGGTGGTGGCCGTGAAGCCGCCGTCGAGCACCTTGGACTGCACATTGAGGTGCCCCACCATGTTCACGGAGCGGTTGGTGACCCACACGCTGCCGTCATTGAGGGCCACGTCCGCCGTGGTGAACCCGGGGTAGATGACGGCGCCTGCCACCACTGTCGCGGCCACCGCCGCCATGCCGGTGATCCCCAGGAAGCGTTTGTTGCGCAGCGTGGAGGCGCGCAAGGACGCTAAAGACATGTGATTCCCCCGGTTGTGATCAAGACCCCCACGTATTTTCGCAGAAAGTCCATCGTCTTGACAAACTTTTTCTCACCCCGAACCGGCACTTAACGTGGATGTTGCTCTGAAACATCCACGTTAAGTGCCTGTTCGGGCTAACAATGGACGTTGCCTGAGACAAACACCGTGTCAGAAGCCTTCAGCCAGCGGCCTGCAATCCCGGCGCGTGCGCCGCTGCCGATCTTGTACCAGCCGCTGCCGCCGCCGGGACTGCCGCACCCGGTTACCGGGATGTTCCCGTCCGAGGTGCTGGCCCACGCGCCGCCCTGGTTGGGGCCGCCCGTGGTGACCGTTCCCGCACACCTCTTGGGATTGAGCTGGTAGGCACCCCAGCCGTCGGCTTCGGTGCAGGTATTGACTACGCTGCCGGACACCCGGACAAAGTCCTGCGGAGCCGGCGGGTTGGGTGGACCGCTGGAGAGGGACTTCGATGCAATAGGTCCGTAGCTGCCCACAGAGTTGACCGAACGGACGGACACGGTGACGGACCTGCTGTAGCCGCCCGTGTCATAGTTGGCACTTCCGTTGCCGCCCTTGGTCACCCAGCTGCCGCCGCCCACCTTGACCTGGATGGACTGTGCGTCCACCGCCCCGCCGGGGTAGCTCCAGCTGTAGGTGAATGAGGTGCTTCCCTGCCCGCCGTTGCTCCCGCCCACGCCAGCCTGGCCCGGCGTGCCGTAGGGCTTGACGGCGTTGGACGGGCTGGACGCATCGCCCGCCGTGGCAAAGGCGGACGATTTCGCATAGACCGTGACGGTGGTGGAGGTTCCATTGGGTGCGGAAACCTGGCTGCCGGGGGTGACGACCACGTCCGCCCCGGTGGACGAAACGAGGGCGTGGTACGTCAGCTCGCCGCCGGTGGAGCCGCCCGTGGCAGTGCCGGACAGCGGGGTGAAGTTGACAGTCACCTGGCCTCCCGCGGCCCCTGTGTTGGCGGGGGCAATGGAGACACTTTGCACGGTGCCGGGCTTGCTGACGGACCGCCGGGGCGCCGATGGCGCGCTGGGGTCCGACGACGACACCTCCGTGGTGGCCGTGACCGTGAACGTGTAGTTGCCGGTGCCGTTGGGCAGGGACACCGTGGCGGTGGTGTTGGTGGTGGTGGTGGACTTCTTCGCCGCGCCGTCCAGGTACGTGGTGAGCGTGTAGTCCTTGAGCACCCCGCCGTTGAGGTTGGGTTCGTTCCAGTCCACCCGGACCTGGTTTTGGCTGCCCACGGTGTTCACCAGCGTGGTGGTCGGGGCGGCGGGTGCATAGGGCTTGCCCGCGGGCTTGACGGGAACGGCCGTGTACTGGCTCCAGCCCGACGGCTTCGGCGCGCTGTTGACCGCCTGCACCCTGAAGGTGTAGGCAACGCCGTTCGTCAGCCCGGTCCACGTCAGCTTGTTGCCGGTGACGCCGCTCTTTTGTGGATTCTGGCCGGCCGGCACCGGGGAGATTTCCAGGTTGTAGCTCTTCACCGGCGAGTACTCGCCCACCGGCGTGACCCAGCTGACGTCCAGCTTGGTGTCCCCCCGCACCGCTGTCGGTGCCGCCGGGGTGTCCGGCTGCTGGTCCGGGGTGGCCGAGGCCGACGCCGGCGAGTACGCAGACTCACCCACGGCGTTCGTGGCGCTCACCGTGAAAGTGTATGGCTTGTTGTTCGTCAGCCCGGTGATGAGGCAGGTATTCGTGGCGCACGCCTGGGTGCCGCCGTCGCTCTTTTTCACGGTGTAGCCGGTGATGGGCGAGCCGTTGTCAACGGGGGTGCTCCACTTGAGCATGACCTGCTTGCTGGTGACCTCCTGCACGCGGGGTGCGTCGGGAGTGCCGGGCTTGCCCTTCACGTTGAGCGTGATCCGGCCGGTGACCTGCCGGGCGTGGTCGCCCGTGGCGTCCTGGATGGTGTAGCTGACCACCACATTGCCGGTGAAGTCCCCCGGGGCCGTGACGTTCACCTTGTCCCCCGCGACGGCCACCAGGGTGCCGCCGGCGCCAGTCAGCAGCCGCGCGTCCACCACCTTCAGCGGCGTCGCCGGGAACGGGTTGACGTCGTTCGCGAGCACCGGCACGCTTTCCAGCCGCCCGGCATGGGCGTCGGGCACGGAGTCGTCGTTGGCCACGGCCAGCGGCTTCGTGGAAGACGTGACGGTGATGGTGACGGCGGCCTTGACCGGCGGGTTGTGGCCGTCGCTGACCTGGATGCCCAGCGTCTGCACGGAGCCCAGCGCGGCCGACTTTTCGGCGCCCACTTTCAGCGTGGCGCCGTCGAGCTGTGCCTTGATGCCTGCCGGCTGGTCGCCGGAAAGCGCAAACGTGAGCGGGTCCTTTTCGGGATCGCTGGCCAGCTGCGAAAGGTTGACCTCGGAGGATTCCAGCTGTGCCACATTGATGGCGGTGCCGCTCAGCTTGGGCGGCAGGTTCTTGGCCGGCGACGGCGTGACGTCCGTCATGACCGTCAGCGTGGACTTCAAGCCGTTCGGATCGTCAGGTCCGGAGCCGTCCGTGACCTCAAAGGTGATGGAGCCGGGTCCGTAAAAGTCGGCGTTGGCCCTGTAGATGATGGAGCCGCCATCACCGGAGAGGACGTTGCTGCCCGAGGCACCGATGAGCCTGACCTTGTCCGCCTGGGTGATGCGGGGCGTGCGGCCGCTGCGCACCTTGACGTAGTCCTTCAGGTTCAAGGTGGCCGTGTTGCCTGCCTGGACCTTGATGGGATCGGTCTTGGCCAGCACGGGGTACTGCTGGCCCAGGCCCGGCACCCAGACAATGGCGGTGGAGCTGAGGTGGTCCGGATCCGTCACGGTGTACGGCACCATCTGGGGTGCCTGGGTGAGCTGGACCTGCAGCGTGCCGTCGGCATTGACGGAGGCCGTGGGCGTGTTCCGGGTCAGGGTCACCTTGAGGTCGTCGGTGACGCCGTCCGGGTCCTCGTCATTTTTCAGGACTGGGACGTTTACGGTGTTCTTCCCCAGCGCCTCCGCTGTGGTGACGATGTCGTCCCGGGCGATGGGGGCGCGCAGGGGCGCGTTGGCGGTGACGTCCATGCGGATGTTGGCGTGCGCCGTGGCACCTGAGGGGTCGGTGACGGTGTATCCCATCGTGGCCATGCCGGGGGTGGGCGGGGCCGTCACAATGACCCTGCCTTGTTCGCCCACATGCGGCGCCATGTCCGCGGGGCCGCTGAAGCCGTTCTTGACCACGGCGAGGGGGTCGCCGTCGGGGTCTGAATCGTTGAGGAGCACGTCGACGGCCACCTGGCGCCCGGGCCGCATGGAAATGAAGTCGTCGGCGGCCTGTGGCGGGTGGTTGGTGGTGCCGGCCTTGGCGATGCCCACCCTCACGGTGCCGGTGGCTTCGGCGCCGAGGCGGTCCTGGACCTTGTAGGTGAAAGTGTCGGTGCCGGCCGAGTTGCCGGCGGCCGTGTAGGTGATGAAGCCGTTGCCTGCCACCGCCGTGCCCAGGGAGGGCGGGGTGTCGATGCCCACCAGGCGCACGGAGTCGCCGTCGGGGTCGATGCCGTCGAGCGGGACCTGGATGCGTGTCTGCGAGCCGGCAATGACGCGGCCCTCCACGCTCTTGGGCGACGGCGGGAGGTTGTGCTGGGGGTCCGGGGCGATGATGTTGATGGTCACGGACGCGGAATCCGACTGTCCGGAGTTGTTGGTGACCTTGTATACGGCGGAGACGGAGCCGGCCGTGGGGCCGGCCAGGAAGCGCAGCGTGTCCTGGTCCACCCACAGCCTGCCGGCGGCCGCATCGGGGCTTTGGGTGATTTCCGGGTGCTTGAGGACATCCCCGTTCGGGTCGGTGTCGTTGGCCAGCACGGGTATGCGCACCACATCGCCCGCGCGGACGGTGACCACGTCGGGGCGGGCAACGGGCGGCTGCAGGGTGGAGCTGCTGGGGATGCGCATCACGGAGATGGCACCCGTGGCGGTGCCCTGGCCGTTGGCCACCGTGTAGGAAATGGTGACGGGCTGGCCCGGGTCATTGACATCCGTCAGCTTGACCACGTGGTGGTCAAGGACGGTGGCCGTGAGGCCGGTACCTTCCGGAACCGTCACGGACTTGACCACCAGCACGCCGCCGGAGGGGTCCGTGTCGTTGCCCAGCACGTCCACCAGGGTGGAGCCGCCCACAGGCAGCCGGGCGATGTCCTGTACGGCGATCGGCACCTGGTCAGCCTGGGCCGGCACCACGTCAATGCGGATCAGGCCCGTGGCGCTTTGCGGGCCGTTCGTCACCTGGTACGGCAAGTAGACAGTGCCCGGGGTGGAGGAGGTGAAGGTAAAGGTGCCGTTGTCCGCGACGGCGGAAACAGAGCCCGTGGCGGGCTTGTCCACGCTGGCCAGGCGCAGTTCCCCGCCGGAGGGGTCCTGGTCGTTCTTCAACGGTGCCACGGTGGTGGCCTGGCCGGCCACGGCGCGCACAAAGTCGGCGTTGGCCACGGGCGGCACGCCGCCGGACTTGACGGAAACCTTGATGGTCTTGTCGGTGACGGCCCGGCCGTCGGAAACCTTGATGGTGACGGTCTTGATGCCGCTGCCCTGCCCGTTGTCAAGGTAGGTCAGTTCGCCGTCGGGCGTGAACTTGACCTGCCCCGTGGCGTCCCCGGCCGCGGCGCCCACCAGGAAGAGGTCGTCGCCGTCGGGATCGATCATGTCCGCCAGCACGTTCTGGGTGATGGACTGCCCCTGCGCCACCACCATGGTGGTGGCCCGCAGTGAAACCGGCGCGGAATTTTCCGAAGGCGGCACCACGCGGATGGTGACGGGGGCGCTGGCGGTGCCGCCGCGGCCGTCACTGGCCGAGTAGCGGAACGTTTCGCTGCCCGCCGGCGTGCCGGCGGGGACGGCCAGCTGCAGGCCCGTGCCGCCATAGACGGTTTGGAGTGTGCCGGCCTTGATGGCGGCCGGGTGGTCGCCCACGGTGAGCACGTCGCCGTCGGGGTCGGAATCGTTGTACAGGACCGGCAGCAGGGTGGTGCGCCCGGCACGTACGCCAAAACTGTCAGGATTGGCTATGGGCGGGCGGTTCGGCTTGGTCCGGTCCGGCAGGGTGTTGACCACGTTCGGGTCGGTGGATTCCTTCTTGGCGTTGTCGGCGTTCTTTTGGTCGGCCGTCAAGTCCTTCCAGTTGTTGACCAGCAGCAGGTTTTGGTTCACCAGCCACACGTCTCCGCCGTTCATGTCATTGAGCACCACCACGTCGCGGTTTTGGCGGAACACCAGGTCAGCCTGGCCGGCGGCCTTGGGCAGGTCCACCGGCTTGGCGTCCTGGCCGGGGCAGTAGTGGAGGTACTTGTTGGAACCGTTCCATGCAGCGTGCACGCAGCCGCCCTGCAGTACCGGGGCGATGGCGCGCCCGGTGCCGCCGGCATCCACGGTGGTGCCCTGGCCGCCGTCGAGCGGCTGGACCAGGAGCCCGCGTGAGGTCTCCACAACCACTGAGCTGCCGCCGGCACTGCGTTGCTGCAGGCGCGCGTTTTGGCCGTTCGGGACGGTAATTTTCTTGTTGCCGGGCAGGAACAGGGTGCCGGTGCCCGGGTCCAGGACCACCGGCTTGTCCCCCACCACGCTCAGCTCCAGCTTGCCTGTGTCAGGCAGGCCGTCCAGCGTGGTCTTGGAGGTGGCCTGCGTGCTGCCGTCAGCGGCGACCTTGGCCGTGGTCAATTCGCCGGTCCGCGGGTCGAGCACGAACACGCTGCTGCTGCCGGAGTCCGTGACCAGCCCGACGGCGGCCTGCGCGTTGGCCACTTTGGACAGGAGCGGTTTGCTGGTCTTGTCGTCGAACGATGCCACCGCGTTGCCGGGAACCGCCCAGACCTTGCCCGCGGCCGGATCCGTGATGGCCACCAGCTCGCTGCCGAGGGAGACCTTCTTGGCTCCGGAGAGCGACGTGTCCTGTGAAAGGGCCATGTCCGGCACGTCCACCTTGTTCAGGAGCGTGCCGGAATCGTTGTCCATGTAGACGGTGCCGGCGTTTTGCAGCACGTCGAAGCCGGGGGTGGTGGCCGTGAAGCCGCCGTCGAGCACCTGGGATTGGGCGTTGAGGTGGCCCACCATGTTCATGGTGCGGTTGGTGACCCAGACGCTGCCGTCGTTGAGGTCCACGTCGGCGGTGTTGAAGCCGGGGTAGATGACGGCGCCCGTCACCAGGGCAGCGGCAACTGCGGCGGTTCCCGTGATCCCCCAAAGCTTTCTTCCGCGCTGAGACCGGTTGACAAGTCGTGGCAAAGCCATTTAACACCCCTGGTTTGCCGCCCCTGAAGCCTGGCGGCAAACTGTTAGATTCCTTTTTTACTCTGTGCGCGGCACCGGTTGGGCAGCCACCGCGGCTTGGTTCCCCGCCAAGTCACTACACAGTTTCCCCGAAATCCCGAGATGCATGCAATGGGGAGCGCTTCCCATGGGGAATTTCGCCGACATGCACGCAGTGAAGTACGACCACAATCGTAACCGATTGCTCCAGTTGGTGGGTTAATTATTTCCTGGCCCGGTTATTTCCTGCCCCGGCGCAGTCCCGCCGCCCGCGGCACCAGTTCCAGCGCCCTGTCCTCCACGTGGTTCAGGGCCAGCCGCACGGCGCCCAGCGTCACAATGGCGTCGCCCAATGGTGAAACCTCCACGCGCGGCGGGGCGGACATGAAGCTGGCGAGTTCCTCCCGCAGGGGCGGGAGCAGGACGGCCGACGACGCCGCCACCGCGCCGCCGATGACCACCAGTTCCGGGTCCAGAAAGGTGGCGAGCAGGGCGATGACCCTGCCCATGCGCCGGGCGACGGCGTCCAGCACGCTCACCGCGGTTTTGTCGCCGCGCGCCGCCGCCTCAAAGACCTGCTCCGCGCTGAGGCAGCCCTTGTCTTTGCGGGCAAATTCGGCCAGCAGGGAGGGGGCAGCAGCGCCGGGACGGGTGGCGCGTGGCCCGGTGGCCACCGCCTCGGTGGCGAGCGTCCGCACCAGGGCCGCAATCCCATCCGGCGACCCGACGCCGCTGACCAGTTCCAGCGCGCCCACCTCGCCGGCGCGACCCGTGGCGCCGTGGAGGAGTTCCCCGGACGACATCAAGCCAAAGCCGATGCGCTCCCCCGCCAGCATGACGGCCAGGTCCCCAACCCCTTCACCCGTACCCATCCAGTGCTCGGCCATCGCCGCCAGGTTGGCATCATTGCCCAGCAGCACAGTCCAGCCGTAACGCTCCTGCAGGTATTCACTGACGCCGATGTCAAAGTTCTCCCAAAAGGCCTGGCTGCGCGGAATGCCGCCGTCGTTGTCCACGGGCGCGGCAATGCCCACACCCGCCACCAACACGGCATCCTGCCCCGCGCCTGCCGACTCCAGGGCTGACTGGACGGCCTTGCCCATGGTGTCGAGGCGCTCGGCGGCCGGGGCCGTAAAGTCGCCAAAAACCTCCGTGGCCCTGCCCAGGATGGCGCCCCTCAGGTCCGCAACCACCGCCGTCGTCTTGGCCACGCCAACGTCAAGGCCCACCACCAGGCCCGCCCGGGCATCAAATTCAAAAACACGCGCCGGGCGCCCCTTTTGCACACCGGACTGGGGCCGGCGGGCCGGCAGTTCGCGGACCCAGCCGGCGGCGATGAGATCGTCACACACGGCGATGACGGTGGCCCGGGCCAGCCCTGTCTCGGCAATGAGCTCCGTGCCGGTGAAGGAGCCGGCCCGGCGCATCACGGACAGCACTGCCGCCATGTTGGTGTGGCGCAGTTGCTGGGGCGTATTTGCCGTAAGTTCCAAAAGTACCCCTTGACGCGTGCCGGTGTGGACGGACATAATTCTAACAACATATAAATTTACGTTCTAAATAAACGTCTCATACCCACGCCAAGGAACCCCCCATGCCGTCGTCACCGCTCTCCGTCCTCCCGGCCACCGCCGCTACGCCAGGCACTTCCGGGGACCCCACCTGGTGGCGCCAGGCCGCCGTCTACCAGATCTACCCGCGCAGCTTTTACGACGCCAACGCCGACGGCCTGGGCGACATCCGGGGCATCACCGCCAAGGTGCCGTACCTGAAAGAACTGGGCGTGGACGCCGTCTGGCTGAGCCCTTTCTACCCTTCCGAGCTGGCCGACGGCGGCTACGACGTCGCCGACTACCGCAACGTGGACCCGCGCCTCGGGACGCTTGAAGACTTTGACGAGATGACGGCCAGCCTCCACGGTGCGGGCATGAAGCTCATTGTCGACATCGTCCCGAACCACTCCTCGGACCAGCACGCCTGGTTCCAGGAGGCCCTTGCCGCAGAACCGGGCTCCCCCGCCCGCGCACGTTACATCTTCCGGGACGGCCAGGGCACCAACGGCGAGCTGCCGCCGTCGGACTGGACCTCAATCTTTGGCGGCCCCGCCTGGACCCAGGTGCCCGATGGCCAGTGGTATCTGCACCTCTTCGCCTCCGAGCAGCCCGACTTCAACTGGGACAACCGTGAAATCCGCGACGACTTTCTAAGGACGCTGCGCTTTTGGTCAGACCGCGGCGTGGACGGCTTCCGCATCGACGTGGCGCACGCACTCATAAAGGACCTGTCCGAGCCGCTGCCCTCCCAGGCCGAGCTGGAACGGCTGGAAAAGCTCCACAACGGCACCAACCCGCTGTGGGACCGCGACGACGTCCACGGCATCTACGCCGAGTGGCGCACCCTGTTCAACGAGTACAACCCGCCGCGCACCGCCGTCGCCGAAGCCTGGGTGGACCCATCCCGCCGCGCTCGCTATGCCTCCCCCACAGGCTTGGGCCAGGCGTTCAACTTCGACCTGCTCATGGCCGACTTCGACGCCGCGTCCTTCGAGGGGATCGTGACGAAGAACCTGGCCGAGGCGCAGGCCACCGGGGCCTCCTCCACCTGGGTTTTTTCCAACCACGACGTCGTCCGGCACGCCACGCGCTACGGCCTGCCCCGGCTGGTGGCAGGGACGGGCGGCGGTGCGGATGCCGGCTCGGATCCCGTAGACGGCATATCCCAGGACGGCAAGGCCTGGCTGCTGGCCGGCGGCCCGGAGGCTGAACTGGACAGGGAGCTGGGCCTGCGCCGGGCCCGTGCCGCCACCTTGTTCATGCTGGGTCTGCCTGGCTCGGCGTACCTGTACCAGGGTGAGGAACTGGGCCTGCACGAGGTGGCCGACATTCCCGCCGCTGAGCGCCAGGACCCGACCTTCTTCCGCAACGCCGGGGTGGAGGTGGGCCGTGACGGCTGCCGTGTGCCGTTGCCCTGGACCCCTGCCGGCCCTGCCTTTGGCTTCGGCGATGTCCCGGCCCACCTCCCGCAGCCCGAGTGGTTTGCCGGTGCGGCCGCGTCCGCGCAGGACACCGACCCGGCCTCCACCTTGAACCTGTACCGCAAGGCGTTGGGCCTGCGCCGCTCCTTGCAGTCCGGCGAAACCCTTGAATGGGTGCCCAATGCCAATCCGGCCGTGCTGCATTTTGTTCGCCCGAACGGCTGGACCGTGGTCACCAACTTCGGCGACGCCGACGCCGCCCTTCCCGAGGGAACTGTGGTGCTGAGCAGCGTCCCACTCGAGGACAGGACGCTCCCGGCCGCCGCCACCGCCTGGCTGGTCAAGCCCTAAACGCCGGTCCGCCCGTTTTTGGCTGTTTGGTTCGTTCCGGTGGTCCAGATCGGCTGGATGCCGTGAGTTGTCGCCCATGGCGAACGTCCTGGCTGACACAACCAGTGATGG
>NZ_JAJLOZ010000019.1:0-56823 GCF_025548615.1 Arthrobacter sp. A2-55
GGTAGATATAGATATATAGGTCCAAAATCCCCTAGAATCCAACGAAGTCCCCAGCCCACCTGGTGGTGGGACAATGGTGGGCACGGTGGGAACCCCTGGTGGGCTGGTGAACCGGCCCGCCGGCGGGGGAGCGGGCTGTCGGATCGTGCCGGTGCCGCACACATAGTGGGTATGACGACATCGACCTCACCCCGCGACCTTCTGGCCAATTACCGGCAGGAGGCCAGGGCCAACGCCACCCAGTCCGGCTGCCCCCTTGACCGTTCCGCCTTTCCCGGGCTCGGCCTGGAAGCAACCGGGATGATCTACCTCAACGGCAAGTCGCTGGTGTTCCAGCCGATGCGCGGCCGCCGGGAACCTTTGACGCCGGAAAAGATCGCCGAGCTGGTCACCACCGAACTGTTCTCCACGATCGTCGCCGACCGCCAGACTTTCGGACGCATGCTGGTGATGGCCGACAACATGCCTTCCAACGACTTCAAGTCCCTCAGCCGACGCCTGCGGATCATCCAGGGCCTTCCTGGTTCCATGAAACTCCCTGTGCTCACCGACTCCCTCGCCTCCCGCTACTGGCTCCCCGAGGAGATGGCCGAGAACAGCGTTGAGGACTGGGCGGACGCCTTCGGGGTCACCGGCCCGACGACGGCCATCACCGTCCGGGCGCTGACCGAGCTTGCCATGGAAGGCCACCGTCCGGAGGCCCTCAAGTACGACAAGACCGTGACGGCCCTGGAGGCTCTCGAGGGCCGCATCATGGAACAGGCCGCCTGGCCGAAAATTTCCACCGACTGCTACGTCTACTCAATGCTGGAAAGCTACTCCGCGAAGGCCAACGGACTGCGCACCATCGACCCCGGCCTGCTGGAAATGCACATGATCGACGGGCAGGTGTGCAAGATTGTGCCGATGAACCTGGGGGCCAAGACGTTCACCGCGTCAGTCTCCGCCCCGTTCAAGCTCAAGGAGGGCCGCAACGTCCGCCTGACCGACGGCTCCAGCCTGGGCACCACCTCCCTGGATTCGCTCCGCTACGCCTCCGGGTCGCTGCACGCCGTGTTCAATCAGGTCGGGCCGCGCAGCAGGGGGTACGGGCTGGTCCAGGCCGCCCATGCGGGAACGGCGCCGCTGTTTGCCGCCGAGGAGGTCTTTGAAAGCCGGGGGAGCGCCCTGCAGAACAAGCGCTGGCTGGGCGGGCCCGTGGAGCGCATCACTGGCCGGACAGTGCCCATGGACGTGGTGCTCGCCGGCGCCCCCACGGACTAGGGGTGCCGCACACATGGCTTCCATGAACACCATTTCCCCGATGACCGAAGACCAGTCCCTGCACTTTCAAGCATGGCGTGCCACGGCACTGCAAACGATGGGGTACATGGCCTCGGTCATGTTCTCCCTCCGGCCCGTCCACTGCAGCGCCGTTGACACGTTCGCCGTTGATCCCGGCCACCGCCTCTACATCAACTTCGACAACTGCATCCCCAAGGGCCCGCAGTTCTGCGCCGAGGGGCTCCTGCACGAATGCTCCCACCTGATCGCCGAACATAGCATGCTGGCCGTGACAGCCGGGGTCACCGACGAAGAGCGCAAGATGTGGAATGTCGCCGCGGATGCGGCCATCAATGACGACCTGCGGGACGCCGGGTGCGCCGCGCTGGCCGCCCACGGCGTGTTCGCCGCGCACCTGGGGGAGCCCGACTACCAGACCCCCCTCCACTACCTGGACGTCCTCCGCAAGCTCAAGAAGCCCAACAGCCAGCCCCAGGGCGGGTCCGGGGGCCAGGGGCAGGGCGGGAAGCCCACTGACGGCGACCAGCCGTTCAAGGGGTGCGGGTCCGGTTCCGGCGGCGAGGCGGGTAGTTTCGAACTGGGCGAGGATGACAGCCTGGGAGGCGCGGCCGAGCCAGCCAATGAGGTGGAGAAAAGGCTCGTCCGCATTGCCACGGCCGCGGCCATCCAGCAACACCAAAAGCAGCACGGCATCGGTTCCGTCCCCGGCGGGTTTGCCGAAATCCTTGACCAGGTGCTGGCACCGTCCGTCACCCCGTGGGACCGGGTGCTGGCGTCATTCATCCGCCGCGCCGTGGCCAGCAAGGCCGGATACTTCGACACCACCTTCACCCGCCGCAACCGCCGCCGCATGAACGAAACTCTGCGGACCACGGGCGGGCGGGTTCGTGGCCGCGTGATCGCGCCCGGGTACATCAAGCCCGTGCCGTCGGTGCACTTCTACCGGGACACGTCCGGCTCCATGAGAAGCCACGACCTGGACCTGGCCACCAACGAGGTTGTCGCCATTGCCCGGAAGCTGGGCATCCGCGGGGACGACCTGGTGGTTTCCGACATTGACACCCAGGTCCACCAGTCACAGCGCTTCACCGGACGAGACTCCATCACCAACATTCAGGGCCGTGGCGGCACCGAAATGGGTGAAGCGATCGTCCACGCCTGCTCCCTGCGAACCAAGCCGTCCGTCATTGTCATCGCCACGGACGGTGAAACCGGGTGGCCGCAGGAGCGCCCCAGCGTCCCGGTGGTGGTCCTGCTGGTGAACTTGCGCTCCGAAGTCTGGAAGGAAAGAGTGCCCGACTGGGCCCTGACGGTGGAGGTTGCGAGCAATGACTGACCCGGAACTGGCGATCAGCCATGCCTGGAAGCTGCCTGCCGGCACGGACATCTTCACGCTGGCCAACCGTCTGCGCCCCGTGGTTGAACCGATCAGGCGCAACCTGGAAATCAGGGAGGTGGCCTTCTTTGCCGCCAAAATACTCGACCAGGCCGACCTGACGGGGGCAACCCGCCCGGCCTCGGTGGTCTTCGACGCCGTGCAAGCCCACGCCGAGCACGTCAAGGCCACCCTGGCCGGGGACCACCACTGCCCCCTGACCACGCTCAAGCTGGCCTGCCTGGACGACCCGGCCACCGGGGACATCCTGGTAATGGCCGACTTCAGCCACGACGAATACGGCCAGGCACTCGACGACGCCGAAATCGGGGAGTTCTTCCCGTACTGGGACGAGGACGCCACCGGTGAGAGCCGGCCGGCCGGAGTCAGCGGCGCCCACTGGGCGGCACGGGGCGAGGCGTGGGAGCGTGCACTGCGCGGTGCCCCGTCCGCGGCCCCACACGGGGTGTTTCAGATCGAATTTGGCTCGCCGCTGCCCGGCTTTGATGCCATCACCGACACCGAAGCCGTCCTGGCCGCCATCCCGCCCATGACCACCCGGGTGGAGGTCATCATGAACGAGTTCCTGCACGGGCAGGAGTTCCACAACCCGTCAGAAATGATCGACTTCATGGCCAGCGTCCCCTCGCACCTGGAACGCATCAGCAACCTGCTGTGCCCGATCGCCCTCGGCGACCTGTCCGGGGGTGCCTGATGCTCGCGCCCGTCCCGGCCCCGCCCATCCGCCGGATTGTCCCCGCACTGACGGAGGTGGCCGCACGCTCCGGTGTCACCGTGCTGGTGGACCGGCAGCCGAACCTGTGCCGCTGGGCCGTCCACAGCACCACCCCCGGCGGCAAGGAGCGCATCATCTCCGGCCCCAGCCGCCGGCAGGCCGCGAACCCGTCCAACCGGGAACTGGCCGCCCAGATCGCCGCCGCCGTCCAGCGGGTCAACGCCACCCCGGACGTCGTTTTCGCCTCCGACTTTGAGACGGCACGGATCCTGCGGGACAAGACCGACCTGCCGGTCAGCGACGTGTGCGCGCCCCCGTCGGCGGTCGCCGCAGCCCGGGCGGCAATAGAGGCGCTTGAAGCCCGGCTGGTGGACGGACTCACGCTGGCCTGCGATTCCTCCCGCGGCGGCAGGACGTCGATCAACGGCTGTGGCTGGGTGCTGGCGTACAAGGACGGCGCCGACCCGGCCATCGGCGCCTACACCTGCGAAAGCGTGCGCGGGGGCATCCGGGCGGGGGAGCTGGCGGCCATTCGTCGCGGCTTGCAGTCCACCCTGAACCTGCATCCCGTCCTGCGGGAGGGCGTGGGCACGCTCACCATCCTCACCGACTCGCTGCCCGCCTTGGACTTGCTGGAACGGGTGGCAGCCGACAGCCTCCACCCCGGCGACGACAGCGACGCCCTCCTGGAATGCCGGCGCATCCTCGGCTCGGCCCGCGGCATCAACATCAACTTCCAATGGGTGCGCGGACACAACGGCCACCTACTCAACGAGCTGGCGGACCGGCTGGCGAAACTGGCCCGGCGGAACCGGGAAATGGGCATCGACGAGGTCACCAACGCCCGCATGGTCGCCGGGGTCAGGGAGGACGCCCGCGCCCTGTGCGCGGCAATGAAAGCCGCCTGAGCGGGGGAGTGTTTCGGGGTTGCCGGGGTGCCGCACACATGGTGTTCAGCAAGGGGCGACAGCCCAACAACCCAGCTTACTTAGGAGAACACCGTGTCCCAGTTCGTTTCCTCCCCGTTCATGCGGGCCTACGCCGCCGGTGTCCGCGCCGGAGTCCCGGTCGTGCACGTCGGCAACCCGGGCCTGGCCAAGACAGCCACCATTGAGGGCTGCGCCAAGGCGTGGGGCCGCCACGCGGAGACGATCATCGGCTCGACCCGCGAATCGACCGACTTCCTGGGCGTCATGGTGGAGGACAAGGGCGTCGTGAAGTACTCGACGTTCCAGTGGGCCCAGAACCTGATCACCGCCTCCGAGTCGCTGTTGTTCATGGACGAGTTCAACACCGCCGCCCCGTCCACCATGAAGGGCATGCTCCGGGTCGTCCAGGAAGGGTGGGTCGGCGACACCAAGCTCCCCGACACGGTCTCCATCGTCGCGGCCATGAACCCTGTCGAGACGGCCGTGGACGCCTACGACCTCCCGGCACCCATGGCCAACCGCATGATGCACCTGCAGTGGGTGTTCGACACCCAGACCTGGCTGGAGAACGTCGGCACCGGGTTCGAGCACGTCACCTACCCCCCACTGGACCAGCTGCTGGTCGCCGACCCAATCACCCGCAAGGCCCGGGTCGCCGGCACCATCACCGGATTCCTCAAGGTCCGCCCCAACCTGCTCGCCCCCGAACCGCCCAAGGACCCGGTCAAGGCCGGTGGCGCGTGGCCCTCGCCGCGCTCCTGGACGAACGCGATCAACGTCCTCTCCCAGCTGGACCAGGCCGACGACGAAGCCGCCTCCCTCGCCCTGACCGGACTGGTGGGGGACGGCGCGGCCACCCAGTTCCTGCTCTGGAAGGAACAGAACGACCTGTACGACCCGAGCGCCGTCCTCGCCGACCCGTCCATCGTGGACTGGAAGGGGGAGCGTGCCGACCGCATCTTCGCGCTCATTCAGGCCGTGACCACCCTGGGCCTGTCCAAGCCGGAACTGTGGCGCAAGGCCTCGGTCGCCCTGGCCACCTGCGCCCTTGCCGGAAAGCCCGACGTGGCCCTGCCCGGCGCCACCAAGCTCGCCAGCAACATCCCCGGAGATGGCAAGACCCCTGCGGTGTTCAAGGACGCGTTCCGGGAGCTGTACACCAAGACGCACTACACGGTCAGCGCCGCGTAGTGGATCAACTGGTTGGCATCACCGGTATGCAGATGCCAACCAGTTGATCCGTCCTGCATCGCCCAAAAACGTTAAGAGAATTTCAATTTTTGAGATAGTGAGAGATTTTTTGGTTAGTATGGGGTCATGGAACCTGCGCTGAACCCTTTCGCCCCCGGCTCCGGCGTCATGCCACCGGCCATGGTCGGACGCCAGACCGAGATCGACGCCTTTGATCTGCTCATCGCCCGGGCCAAGGCCAACACCGCCGGCAACCGGGGCATCCTGCTGACCGGGCTGCGCGGGGTGGGCAAGACCGTGCTGCTGAACATGTTCGCCGAACAGGCCCGCCGGAACGGGTGGCTGGTCGCGCAATTCGAAGCTCAGCCCGGGGCCGAAGGGCCCAAGGTCGTTCGCATGAAACTGGCCCGGGAACTCCAGCTAGGGGTGCGCCGACTCAAGCAGTCCTCCGCATGGAGCCACCTCCGCCTCCAGGGGCTGGGGAGCATCTCCAACATTTCCGTTGGCCTGGGCCTGAAAGGCCTCACCGCCGACATGGAGTTCACACCAGGACGCGCCGACTCCAAGGACCTCCACATTGACCTGGAAGAAATGGTGGAAGACGTTTCCCTCTCGATGCACAAGGCCCGGGCCGGCTTCGCGCTCGTGATCGATGAAATGCAGGACCTTGACGATGAGCTTCTCGGGGCGCTGCTGACCGTCCAGCACACCGCCGGCCAGCGCGGCTGGCCGTTCTACATCATCGGCGGCGGCCTGCCGTCACTGCCGGGCAAGGTCAGCGAGACACGGCCCTACGCCGAACGACTCTTCCAGTACCGGATGATCGGCAAACTCAGCCACGATGCGGCCTCTGACGCCTTGACAACGCCCATCAGCCGACTGGGCGGCCTCCTCGGCGGCGAAGCCCTGGAACTGGTCCTGGAAGCGGCCGGACGGTACCCGTACTCCCTCCAGGCCTACGGGCATACCCTGTGGGAGGCCGCATCCGGCAAGGAGATTTCCACCGGCGACGCCCGCCTGGCCGTGCAGCTGGGCGCCGAGGCCCTGGACCAGGACTTCTTCGTCGCCCGGTGGCAGCGTGCGACAGGCGCCGAGCGGAGCTACCTGCGCGCGATGAGCCTGGACGGTGAAGGCCCCACCAACACGGCGGACCTGGGGGACAGGCTGGGGAAGAACCACAGCTCCCTCACCAGCCAGCGAGGGCGCCTCATCGAGAAGGGGATCATCTTTTCCCCCGAACACGGCCAAATCCAATTCACCGTCCCGGGGATGGGCGCATTCATCGCCCGCCAAACCGACTAGATGGTCCCTGGGGTGACAGGCCTGAGATTCGGACTACGCATGACGATACCCGTCCACACGCCCTGGTGGCGTCCATTCCCAGTGTTGAGGTTGTGACCGTGAGGATTTCAAAGACCGACACCATTGCCGGGCTGCCGGCCGAGCTGGCCCGCACCATCATCCGCCAATTCAAGGGCGGGTACCTGGTCCCAGAGGCCATCGCAGACCTGCTGGAAGGAACTGGACTGGAGCCCGGGCCCGTCTTTGATGGTCTTGAAAAGGCTGGATTCCTGAAGGGCAAACTGGTCCGCCATGGCGAAGAAGTCTGGTGGGAAACCACAATCCAAGGAAACGCGCTGGCCATGGCCAGCCTGGGGAAACCGATCAAAAGGACAACCGCGAATCGGCTCGTTGCCGGCCTGCTGGATCGTGCACGCGACTACAACGCAGACCCCGGCAAGCCCATGTTCATCAACACGCTCACTGTTTTCGGAAGCTATCTCCGCCCGGAGGTTGACCCCGTCGGCGACATCGACATCGAGCTCACGTACGGCAGCAGGATCACCAATCAAAAGGCTCTGTCCGCCTACACCAAGGCCAGCGGCCGATCATTCGGCAGGTACCTGGATGAGCTGCTGTGGCCCCAGGCTGAACTTCTCCTGCACCTGAAGAACAAGTCCGCCTTCATCAACATCACCACCGAAGACGTCACCGAGATCACCAGCCAGTTCGAAACGATTTACAGCCTCGCCGACGACCCGCAGGCAGTCCCGGCACCGGCCGATGCCGTGCTCATCGGAAGGTAAATGAGGCCGTTCCGGGCCATGCTTACTCGTCCTGGTCCAACGCCGATAACGACTGTTATGTCAACTAAACTAACTATTGAATGCCAAATTTAGTTTAGTTGACTATACTTATCCTATGGCTCGCAAACTTACCACCACCCAGCGGCAATTGGCAACGGACGTCCTGGAGCTCAGCACCCTGCGTGCGGCCCTGGTGAAGCAGCTGGCTGAAATCGAGCTTTTCCAGCAGCAAGCCATTGCGCATGCTGAGCAGAACGGTGTCAGGCAGCGCCTGCTGTCAGTGCTTGCAGATTTGAGCCCGGGGCGCATCTCGCAAGTCGTCAAGACCGCCGACCCGTCGTCTAAGCCGTTGCAGGCTCAGCGCCGGGAATGGCGTCGCGCAATAGATTCGCCCCAGGAACGGCTGGTGGCCTTCACCATGCCGGCGACGGAGGGAGATCGCCTAGCCTCACTTGCCCGAATCGAAGCGCTCAACGACACCAATCCCGGCCCGCTAAACGGCTGACCAGCCGCTAGCTGGGGTGGCTTGTGAAAAAGTGAAATATCCAACGATAGCGCGATTTTCCGCCCAAAAACGTGCAGCCATCGACCTGCAATCTGTCTAGTTAGTAGCTCTAGGGCCGACCTTCGCAGGCACCGTTTATCGCAAAAGACCTGCAGCCGTTACATTGACGCGTACACGGGAAGCGTTACATCGTGGGCCCGTGATTCTGTGGTTCCAACACTCAGGGCTGAAGCGTCTCGCGAACGGTCGTTCCTGATTCAGCGAGGTCTAATCGGCGTCGCGGGACATTTCGGCCGAGGGGTTGATGATGGAGAGCTGTTTGCGGAGTGTGTCGAGCTGCTGCTTGAACGGTGTCCCGACGATTGCGACGTCTGCGGCCTCAAAGGCGAAGATGAGGGCACCCATGACTGTTCCTAGGTTCTCGTCGTGGAAGGGGGCGTTGGAGACCTTATCGAAGCGAGGACGGCCTTCATCGTCGACCCTGACGTAGCTCCCTGATACTCCGAGGGTGGGGTGGGCGTATTGGCTGAAGCCACGGTACATGACGTACATGCCCTTGCCCGCGTTGAGGGTGTCCATCATCTGGTCGACATGTTCGGCCTGGCCGCCGAGTGGTGGCATCGGTGGTGCTTTGCCTTCGGCCATCGCCTCGTCCACTTCTTTGCGGAGTTCGGGGAAGTCGCTGAGGTCCTGGTTGGCGAGGGCAGTTGCGTACTGGTGAATCTTCTTGTGGCTATACCAGCGCATTGCTTCAAGCCCTGTCTCGCCGTTGAGCGCGAGCCAGAGTGCCCTGGTGCTGAACTCGAGAATGGCACGCCCGAGCACGGCTCGGGCGATGCGGTTGTCGGTCGCAGTGTCGAGGTATGACTGGGCCAGCTCGGCAGCCGCGAAGGTGAGTCCGATTACGTTGATGTCTGATTCGTGGCTGTCCGTTCGCACATCGAACCCGGGGAGTCCGTGGAAGGTCTCCAGCAACCGCGTGATGGATCTTCTGAAGTTCGCTTCCGTGGTCTTGTACATCGCGATTCTCCTATCGCACACTGTCCCCCGGCCCGGGCTTCAAATCCGCTGCGCATGCGACGGGCCCCGAAATACGCTCCATCCGATCTTAGCGTCGGATATTCCACGGATCCGCAAGCCACCCCTAGCCGGTGGCTTGCGGAGCTGCCCAACCCGGAAAAGCCGCATTCATCGCTTCGACGCGCCAGGCTGGCATGCTCCCCCGGTTGCGGGCTGACACCTGGGTTTCCATCCAGATGCCCAAGGCATCTTCCTCGTCGGACTGGAAGTGCCGGCGGTTCGGCAGCCGCCCGAAACGCTTCCGGAAGGCAAGCAGATCCGCGAGTCGCTGCTGCCAATGGTCGTCAGAGAAAATCTCCTGATCGGTGGTGATCCAGTCCCCCAGCACGTCCATGGCTACGGCCTGATTCCAGGTCAGCTTGTGGGCCAGGAATGCGTGGCGCTGGGCGGTCAGCCAGTCGTAAAGAGATACCTCACCGCGTTCGATGCCTCTGCGTTTCGGGTACCTGCCATGGACCGCCAGGAACGCCTTGAGTTCGGCGAGACGCTTAAGCCACTGGACGGTGGGTGGACGGATCGGGGCAAGATCGGCTTCATCAGCCTCTTCATCCAGGTCAGGCGGCAGCTTGTCGTGATCTGACATCATCCCTCCCTCGCCCGGCAGCATCTTGTGGCTAGGCTACTCGTCGCCCGGGCTGCTGTCAGCCGCAGTTGCCCCCTTATTCTTGGTTTTTGGCTGGGTCAGCCGGGCCATCAAGGCGGCGTTGGCTTCCTGCAGTGTTGCCGCCCGGGCCGACGCGGCAGAGGCAGCCAGCTGGGATTCGGCTTGGGCAGTTTCGGCCATGTCCAGCCGGGCCTGCCTGTCATCCAGCTGGCGCTGCAGGGACTCCAATGTGGCGCCCAGGGTGGCGGCCTGGGTCTCCGCGCGGACGGCCCGTTCCTGGGATTGGCTAAGGTCATCCCGCACGCCGGCCAGATCAGTCTCCAGTGCCTTAATCCTGGTCTGCTGGGAGGATGCATGGGCGGACGCGCCGGCGAGTTCACGCCGCAATTCTTCCAGTTCCACGCGCAGCGTGTCCCGAGAGGATTGCATCTCCGCCAGCTCCTGTTCACGAGCCATAAGCTTCCCCTCCAACGCAGTCTTTTCGGCGTTGAGCGTCATCGACATGGCATCAAACCTGCCAGCGGCCTTATCCAGGTCCTCCACGAGCTCCGCCAATTCGGCGGCCTTGTTACTGGATTCCTGTGACCACGCCGCCTCGACGGCGCTGTGCCGGCTCTCCGATTGGCGCACCGCCTCGGTCCAAATTGCACCGGCCAGCCGGGTGGCCTGTTCCACCACCTGCGGCGGCGTGGCGGCAACCTGGCTGCTTACGGCCTCCCTTTCCGCCCACCACTGACGAAGGAACCGCGTGGCGTCGGAGTTGCTGACGCCCGCAGCCTCCCGAACGCTGGACACCGTGGGGCGCCGCTCAGCGACGATTTCCTCAGCGGCAGCGAATACGCGGTCTTTGGCATTCTGCGACATTGAAAACCTTCAGGTAGTAGTAGTAGTAATCGTAGTAATGATACTCCTACTACTACTATGATTCCTATCGGCGACGCACGCGCCGTCTACGCATGTTTCCAGGTAGAGAGTTGTCTACTTGGAAGGGGGCCACCAATGGCCACAAGCACCGAACGGGTCCGGGTCAAGCTGCCCCCGACCTTTGATCCGGCCCGCCACATGAAGCAAGTCGAGAAGATGATCTCCGAGCTCCATGGCGACGGCTTCGAAATCGACTCCATTGAGTCGGTCACCAACGCCGACGGCACCAAGGGCCAGGTGGCTGTTGCCACCCGACAGGTGGCCATCACGTCAGTCAGCCAGAAAGGCAACTCCAAGACCAAAGAAGTCCGCCTCACCCGGGGCACCAAGCCAGGCGACGGGGACAAGATGGCCATCAAGCTGGCCGACCAGCATGGCGACGGCTGGGCGATGACCCGCTTCGAGCCCTTCCTCGGCAAGGCGGTCCTCACCAAACTCACGGAGGACGAGGCCCGGTGCCGCGGCGCAGTCGCCGTCGCATTGGGCGTGAAGCCCTGGGAAGTTCAGGTCTCATCCCGGCGAGACGGCGGCTTCAACCTCGAACTCCCTCGCCAGTACGTTCCGTCCAAGCACGAATCCAAGCTGGACGAGGTGGCCACCACGGTCGTTGGAAACGATGGCTGGTACGTGAAGGCAGACGCGCGCAAGCTCACTGCCGCGATCATCCCCAGCGCCCCTCCAACCTTCCCGGCCATGATACAAACTCCCATGGACAGCGTCGTGAAGTTTGATCACACGAACAAGGAGACGTTCAAAATTCCCCTGGGTATGAAGCTTCCGGCCGCCGGCGAAACTGTTGGTGAGACGTTCTACCTGGACATGAACGCGGGCTCCCACAGCCAGCTGGGCGGCATTTCAGGTGGTGGAAAGACAGTCCTCCTCAACTGCTTCCTTTCGACCTGGCTTGCGAAGGGTGCATCCTGCGCCATCATCGATTTGCCAACGAAAAGCGCCGATTTTGAGTGGGTCAAAGACTTTGTCCGTCCCGGCGGTTGGGGATGCGACTCCCCCGCCCAGTCGGCCGTGGCGATCCGGCTCATCATGGAGGAAGGCGAACGTCGGGCCAAGCACATCAAGGCTTACGGGGTCAACGACTGGAAACTGCTGCCCAAAGCTGAAGCGCTGGAACCACTCATCGTCGTCGTCGACGAGCTGACAGGGCTGTTCGCTCTCGAGGCGGTCCCCAAGGCCGGCAAGGACGCACCGCAGCTGCTCAGGGACATGGCCGACGACGCCAACCGGACCAACCTGTTCAAGGAGATCCTGAAAAATGGAATCAAGCGGGTTGCCGCCGAACTCCGTTTCACTGGTGTCTTCCTGATGTTGGCCACCCAGGTCGCCTCCGCGAACACTGGCATCGACCCCTCGCTGCGCACGAACCTCCACCACAAGCTGCTGATGGGCGCCAAGCCGACGGAGGGGAACCGGCGTCTGGTCTTCTCCGATCCTGACCGCGTCCCTCTCGTGCCCGAAAATGTTCGGACGGACAGCGGGGCATCCCGCGGGGTTGGCACCACCGAGCCCGAAGGTGACGAACCTGCCATCTTCAAGTCCTACTACGCCTCGGTGGCCGACTATCGCGCCTGGCTGGAAAAGCTAGGCGTCCCGAAGACGAGTCAGCCAGAGCCGACACGCGCCCAGATGGCCCAACTGGAGGATGCCTTCGAGGACGATGACCGGGGAGCCACCGCACAGCGCCGAGCTGCCATGCCAGACCCGGCTGCTGCGCTCATGGGCGACTCCGGCCTGGATGAGAATGGCCGTCCGTTGAAGGGCGCCGCATTGGCGGCAGCGCAGTCCCGGATGCTGGCCTCTGTCAGCAGGTAGCCTGTTTCTGAAGTCGACAACAAAGAACCCCTGCAGTAGTGGGCTGCAGGGGTTCTTTGTTGTCGTGGCCCTATGCGGCCTTGTCACCCTTTTTGCGGCCGAAGAAACCAAACCCTTTACCCGGTTCGCCGGAGGAGTGTGCCTGGTCGTCGGTCAGCTCTTCGAACGCGATCAATTCCAAGGTACTGACGCTCGCCAGTGGCTGTGGGTCGGAGTTTTCTTCCTTTCCGTCGCTGCCCGCCGCCGGAGCCACCGGCTCTTCGGAATTGAATGCGTCAAAGTCTGCCAGGTCCGGAAGGACGGGAAGTTCTGAGGTGGCATCGGTGACCTCGGGCGCAGACTCCCGGGTCGCCTCGACACCGAGGGCGATCTCCACCAGCTCCACTGCCTCCGAAAGTGGTGCGTCCGGCTCGTCGGCGGCTACGGCGGCAAGGACTTTCAGAGCCGCACGTGTTGCCGTGTCCACCGCCGCCAAGCGTTCCTGGGCGAACTGCGCCTTCTTGGTGCCCAGTTCAGCCTCCAGGGCAGTCGTCCTGGCGTCGGACTCGTCTGCACGTGTTGTGGTGGCAGTCAGCTTGTCGTGCATGTCTACGAGTTCTGCTTCCAAGGACTCGATCCTCTCAACTGCTTCCAGTGCTTCGGATTCCAGTTCGGCCACGCGGGCCTGCGCCCTCTCAAACGCATCGCTGTCAACCTTCCCCATATCGACGGGGACCAGGATCTCGTCTGATTCCAGTTCCGGGATGTCCGTGGCGCCGTAAACGGGTGTTTTGCCAGCCGCCGCCTTGCGCAATGCGGCAAGCTCGGCCTCAAGGTGTTCGATGCTTGCCCGGGCCTCGACGAGTTCCGGGGCCACGATGGGCACCTGGACAGTTTCCTCACCCCTCTCCCCCAGCGACATGGATGGTTCCACGTTCTGCGTAAGTGCTGCGGCCAATTCGGCTTCGAGCTGTTCGAGGTGTCGTTCACGCTCCTGGTCGTAACTCAGGACGGACACTTCAAGGCCGTTCAGGCTGGTCAAGAGGGTCGTGAGGAGTGCATCCCGGGAGGACCGGAAGGCTTCAATCGGGGTGGCAAGGGTGTCGGTGGTCATGGGGCTCCAAAATGTAGACGTTATACCGTAACAGTCTATGGCAAATTACGACAAATGACATCAGCCATATTTGGACAAAAAAGTGCGCCCCGCATCGTTACGACTACGGGGCGCACTCACCCTTGCCTAATGCTTGGCCAGGGCCTCCAGAGCAGCGGACATCATCTGGGCGTAGGTGACGGACTGAACTGTGGACACCTTGATGGCAGCGACCTTGGTTGCCAGGACCTTCTTCTCGGCGGCCTGCTGGGCTACGACGGCCGCGGCTTTTTTGGCAGCGGTGGCCTTGGCCTGCGCCTTGGCAGCGACTGCCGGATCGGCGGCGACACCAGTGTCAGGGTTGACCCATTCCCCGGACGGCGTTTCCACGACGGCTGCCCCCGACCCCGGATCCACGTAACTTGTGGCGCCTGGGTCAGCTGGAGGCCCATAGCCACCACCGCTGTTGGCAGGCGGGTTGTAGCCTTGCTCAGGAGGCGTGTACGCCTGGGCGGGTGGAGCGTAGGCAGGAACTTGGGGAGACGCCGGCGGCACATAAGGTGCCGGGGCCGGCCTGGGGGCCGCAGGCGGTACATACGGAGCAGGGGCTGGTCCGCTGCCGCAGCCGAGGCAGTCATTCCCACCGTCACCGCCGGGAGCGCTGATGGTGCCGCCTCCCCCGCTACTTGTTCCGCCACCGAAGTCAACCCCGCTTCCGGATCCACCAGCATTCGTGTCGGGAGCGCAGAATGGTCCGTTGAAACCATCGACCACGTGCATGCCGGCACCGCAGGACAGCGCCTGGGCGGGCGCGGCACCGAGGATAAGACCGGCACCGAGCAGCGCGGTGGTACCGAGGACGGCGAAAATGCGCTTCATAGGGTTCTCCATATCCCAAACGGTACACGAGGGCAAGTTTTTTGTCTTCGAGTTTCTCTCACAATTTATTAAGAACCAGTGTACGAGATGGTCATGGCCTTCTCGTTGGCTGAAAGAATCCTGGTGCCCTGGTTTTCGCGGGGGCCGCTAATTCCGGAGATGGCAGCGTCCCAGCCGGTCACGTCATTGACGACGCTTACCACCGGATCTTTGACGGCTGGCGCATCCAGGCGGTCGACCGATTTGCCCAGAGTCTGCGTCCCTGCCTCAAAAGAGGCGACGTCGAGGATTTCGCTCATCCCTGGATCGATGATCTTTGCTGTGCTGGTTGGACCGACCACGGTGGCCAGTGTCTTCTCGGCAGTCCGGAGCGCCTTGTTGGCTTTTTCAAGATTGACACGTTTTGGATCCGCACCGCCGGACGTGAAGTCGCCCGACCACGTTGCTCCGTCAGTGCTGGTTCCAATCCAGGTGGTGGCAGTGGTGAAGCCGGTGGTGTCCGACAGGAATGCGTTAAACCTTGCCGACGGCCGGCCTGTCAGGGATGATGCCTCCTCAGAGGGATTCATCCACATGGTGGCCTCGGTGCCGGCCGGCCTGGCGGTGTATTGCCCCACACTGGACATGGTCTTGGCAGGCGGCGTGTAGGAATCCAACCAGCTGCCTCCCACAACCACAATGGTCCCTCGGATGTAAACCCGGCGTCCTTCAGAGAGGGCCGATGTCTTGAGCCAGTCCGCCACCTTGCCTGCCTCGACGGCGGTGGGTGATTCGAGGTAGAACAGCCGCAGCGCCCCGGTAAATTGCAGGTCCCTCTTGGCATGGTCGGTGCTGCGGGAGTAGCCGATGTGGGTGATGTTCAACCCGGAAGCCGCCGGGTCCAGTCCCAAGAGTTGCTTGTTGGGGTCGTCGAAGGCCGCCACCGTTGCCCACCACTTCTGGCTGTAGGGTGCGACGACAAAAGTGTCTGAATCCGCCGGAGCCAGGGAGGGGATGGCACTGGCCTGCGGTGTCTCGTCTGCCCGTTGGAAGTTTAGGACGGCGATCACGCTCGCTGTCAAGGCCAGGATGGCCAAGGCAACGAGGACGACAACCAGTTTTCGGCGGGTCGTGGCCGCCTTGGATACTGTCATTTGGTACTCCATTGGGGTCGGTTCTGGTCGTTGACCGCGGCGCAGCTCGTACCGGGGACGTAGCCGTAGCAAGGGTAGGTAGGCTCCAGCATCTGACCCCAGGTGCCGCCCTGGGGTCCGCAGCCGGAGTTGAAGGTGGCGTAGGTGTCATTGGTGATGCGCAATGTCGCGGAGTTGGCTCCACCTTGGCCGACCGTCATGATGTCGAAACCGGTTTCGGCGCTGTAGTAGTAGCCGAGGCCGGCACCGCTGGTGAGAGTGACGCCCGTCGAGCCCTGGCCAAGGGTTGAGGTGTACTGCGGCTGGAGTGCCTGCCCCTTCGGACGTTGAAGCCCGGTGACGCTGATGCTGTTCCAGGCCCCCCGGCGCGGCTTGGATGTGAAGTCGATCAGCCGGCTGCCCAGAAGCTGCTCAGGATGGTCGTAGAGGGCGGTGGTCTGGTCAGTGTAGTAGTTCCCGGAACAGACAATGATGATTTTGCCGGCTTGAGGAAGGTCAGCCGGCGTGGTGAAGGAGGCCATGGACGTTTGCGGACGGGTGAGCCCATTGGCAGCGAATGCTGACATCTCGTACCGGTACGTGGCTCCCGGGGCCGCGACGAGGGTCCAAGTGCCGGCTGAGCCGGAGCCGGTAGCAGAGGAGATGTTCGTGGACGGCGGCAGGCCGAGGCTGGAGTCGGTCGACGTCGAATCGTTGGCGACTGAGACTCGCTTGACGCTGAACTTGGTCGCCCCCGCTGATGCCCCCCAGGAGAGAGTGCTGTAACCGTTCTGCTGGATTGTTTCGCTTGACCCGCTGGAGTTGAGGTTCACCGCGTCGAAGTTGAAGCGCTTGGCCTGGCGCCCCGAGCTGTCACCACTCCAGAATCCGGTAGCAAAGGCTCCCGGGTAGGTCATCACAGTGGCTGAGGACTTGTCGCTCCAACCACCGTTGTACAGGGCTGCGTTCTTGGACCGCGCAAAGTAAGTGATCGTTGAACCGGCAGGGTTGGGGACGTTGTTCCACGGCACGGTTGTCCCGGACTGCTGGCCAACGGTGCTCAGGACGGTGGAGCCCCGAGCCAGCTCGTAGCTGCACGTGGTTGTCGAGCAGAACTTGTTGGCCGAGTCGTTTCCGGAGTCCCCATTCATGACGGTGGCGAATGAAGCGCTGTCGGTGGAGAGAGTTGGCGCGCTGACGGTATTGAGTGCTGGCGCTGCAGGTCGCTGTGTCAAACGAACGTTGGCCGAGTATCCAACACTCATGCCGGTCGGGTTGTACGCGGCCACGGCATAGTCGCTCTGGGATGCAGGCGGAGCCGGGTCTGAAAGCGTCAGCGCCGTGGTGCCGTTGGATGGTGCTGCGCAGTTGCCTGTCAGGCAGGTGAGTTTCATCGTCACTGGGGTGTACTTGCCTACGTGGTAACCCGTTGCGGAGGGCGCAGCGCCCCACTGGACGATGTTCGCTCCGTTGATGTCGCGGGATCCAGTGGAGGAGGCCGGAACCACAGCGGGGACGGGCGGGTACTGCAGCTGGGTGACTACGGCGGACTTGCTTATAGCCACGGATTCGGGCGCGGCGCTGGACCGGTCCGCTGTGACAGGAGCACCGGAAATGTCGACCCCGCGCGGGCCGTTATTGCGGGCGACCACGTAGTAGGAGTAGGTGGTGCCGTAGTTCACGGTGTCGGTGAAGGTCAGTGCAGTGGTGGTGCCCAGGCTGGTGCTGGCGCCTGTCGTGCCGGAGTTGTACCGGCGGACCTCGTACTGGGTCGCCGTGGCGACGGGATTCCAGCTAAGGACGTTATCGCCCTGGGTGTCCTTGGTGGCGCCGGTTCCGTACTGGGCTTTCACCGACACCGCTCCAGGCGCGCTGGGGTGGGTCAAGGTCTGAATGTGGACCGATTCGCTGGACTGCCCGGAACGCGACGACGTTTTGATGTACCACTCGTAGCGCTGGCCCCAGCCGCCCCCGTCCCAGGTGAAGGTGGTCGAGGTGCCGTCGTATCCGGGTGCTGGCAGGTAGGTGCTTCCGGTGGCTGTGCCGGTTGCCGGGTCCACAGACCGGTAGTAAAGCTCATAGCCGTTGTTGCCGGTGACCGGGTTCCAGCTGAGAATGATGCGCGGCGTGCTCAGCGTGCCGTCGGGTGCTGTCGTCCAGCCGGCGGCTTCCGGGCTGGCCGGCAGGACAGAGCTGGCGTTCCAGACGGGGGCGTCGATCTTAACCCGCCACAAGGCTGGCCGACAGCCTGCGGACAGTGTGCCGTCGGAAGCTTTGGCGAGAACGCTGTACATGACGACGTCGCCGGACGCGCCGGGGTTGAGGGTGTCAGTCCAGGTGCCTACGGTGTTCCCTGCCGGCACGGTGACGGTAGCCGCCGTGACGCTGTTGCGGGTGATGACGTAAGTGGTCGTCCCGGGTACGGTGGACCAGCGCAGGATGGGCATGGATGTGTCTGTGGAGTCGAAGGCGACGACCGGGCAGACCGGCGGTGTTCCAACGCTGCTTCCGGTGGCTCCGCCGGCGCTGTAGTTACGCGGTGAGGCTGCCGTCTGCCCTTCTGCCACACCGTTGCGCAGCGTGTTGGATTTGAGGTGGAATTCAACCAGGCGGATCGCATTGGTCCCACCGTTCAGGGCCGACAGTGGCGATGCATCTGTGGGCTTTAGTTCGTTCTTATCCGCGTCGTAGTAGCTAAAGACCGAGACAAGGTCAGCCTTCAGGTCTTTTACCGAGATTTCCGTGGACTGGGTCCCGTCGGTGTTTGGTGCCGCGCCGCCAGTGCTGGTGACGGGGATCCAGGCCCCAGACCCGAAAGGGTAGGATCCCTTGGCGCCTTGCCAGATTTGGCGGTAGAACGTGGTCCCGCTCCGCACCCACCGATTGATGATGGGTGTACTTCCGTCCTTGGAGGCGATGACCAGCTCGTTGGGGGCGGCGGTCAGGATCGTCCCGGCAAACTGGACATCCTGACTCATCCGGGCCATGGTCTGGGTGATGGCCGTGCTCTGGGTTTGGATGGAGCTGTTCGCGGCTGATGTTTGGCTGGTGGAGGCGATGAACGTCCCGGCGCCGACCAGGATCATCGCACCCAGGGCCATGCCGACGATGGCTTCCAGCAGCCCGGAGCCGCGGTCAGGCCGGTCTTTCATGCGGCGGCGGAAAAAATTCATGCTCATACCCTTCGGTGTGCGGCGTTTGGATGGAAAGCCCAATTAGCTGGCGGGACCCCTGATTCCGGCCGGTTGGGTGTAGTCGGCCAGGTACCAGATCTCGGAGTTGTAGAGGCCCGGCAACAGGGTCCCGGCGGCGTTACGCTTGCTTCCCAATGGGTTGATGGGAGTGGCCGGCGCAAACTTTCCGGCCACGAGTATCGTGTTGCAGGCAAGGGAGCCTGTGAAGTCCAGGCTCTTCGTGGTGGACCGGAATTCTGCAGGCTGGCCGGTGACCAGGGTTTTGCAGGTGCCGTTGGGCGCGTAGATGAACGTGTTGTTCACGGTCAGGGACGACGTCGTGGCCTTGTCGACGTCGAAGCTGACATTGCCGGAGGCGTAGATGTTCAGCCCCGTGCTGGGCGGGGCGGTGATGTTTGCGGAGATGGTGACCTGGCCTGTGGCGAACGCGTTGAAAGCGCCACTTCCCTGGATGATGGTGGGCACGTCAAAGTTCATTGTCGAGTAGCAGCCGGTGTTGTCGTTGGCGACGAGTCGGCCACCGTTTTCGGAGGCTACCCAGGGTACGGGTGAGACACCAACGCAGCGGTCGGCGTTGTCGGTGACGAAGCGTGCATCCAGTCGTAACCCCACGGGAACTTGCACGGCGTTGTTTTGAAGGGCTTGGGATGCGTCCTTGCCGTAGAGCATGTAGCGGCCGTCGTCGATTGAGGAGGTCCCGGCGGCCGGGGTCATGACGGGGGCGTTTTTGAGGACGCCGACCCGACCGGTGACGAACTTTGTCGCCGCCCCGACGCCGGCACCGTTCTGCATCGTGATGTTCTCCCCGATGGCCACGTGGGAAAAGGCAGTCTCCGGGGAGAGCTCGTAGACGACCTCGTTGGTTCCCGCTGTGTAGCCGCCAACCACAAGGGACCCGACTTCAGCGGAGACCTTGCGCGTAGTGCCCCGGAAAGTGCCCGCGGCCGTGATTGTCGCGGTACGCGCTCCTATACCGGTTGCGGCCCCGATACTCCATTCCCAGCCACCCGACTTGTCCTGGTAGGGACTGGTGAATGAGGCGCCCGGCTTTTTCCCATTTTCGTTGAGCTGATAGACGGCGTCCTGAATGGCGACGTCCGCCAGCTTGCCTGATTGTCCAAAGTCGCGGGCGGTCGTGGCGCTCTGTGTCGTTCGCGCGGTGCTGGCGAGCATGGCGTATACGGTGCCGCTGAGCAACACAAGGACCAGCAGCGTCGTGATGAGGACGAAGCCACGATCTCTAAGCCCGGCACGACGCCAAAATTCGTGGATCACCATGGGGTCGCCAGGGCCTTTCGCATGTCGTTCCCGCTCCAGAAGTAAAGGTTTCCGGCTGAGTCGACCTCAAAGAGGTCTGAGACCCCGTCCCCGTTCATGTCCCCGGGGCCGATGAAGGTGCTGTTGGTTCCAACCGTCATACGAGGTACCTGGACGCGGGCCACGAAACCCCCTGCGCCGTTTCCGGCGTACAGCCACACTTTGCCGTCGTTGCCGAGGGCAAGGATGTCGTTGTTCCCGTCCCCGTCAAGGTCCCCAATGGGGACCACTGCCCGGTACTGGTTCCACCCTGTGCCCAAAACGATGGTCGTGTTGAAGCTGTTCTTGCCGTTGCCCGGGTAAAGTCGCAATGTACCGCTGCCTGTCGGGTCGATGGCAAGCAAATCGGGATTTCCATCGCCTGTCACATCACCCACACCCACAACGTTCGTCAGCGGGCCCCACCCGTTCCCGATTTGGACGCGGGGGCTGTATGCATCGGAACTAAATGTGGCCTTGGCCGTGTAAAGCCACAGGAGGCCGGACCCGTCGATGGCCATAAGGTCCTCGCGGCCGTCACGATTCCAGTCATTGACACCAAAGAAGCGGGGGTAAAGCGGGTACCAGCCGTTGCCAATTTGGCTCTTGCTGGAGGAGGTGACACCCCCGTTTCCCGTCCCCGGATAGTTCCAGAGATTGCCGCTTGACCGATCGACGGCAACAAGATCGCGTTTGCCGTCCTTGTTGAGGTCGCCAGCCGCTGACGGGATGTAGCCGCCCCACCCGTTGCCCATGAGCTGTCGGACGGGGGCGAACGGGGCATCCAACAAGGTCACAGTGGCCGTGTTGCTGTACCCGGACGCCGATAGCCCGGCGAGGGATATGACACGGACACTTACCGCCTCAGCGTAGGCGCCGGTAACCTTCACGCTTAACGCAGTGCTGTTGGCGGAGACGACGACCCAGGCGTTGGAACCGTTTTTGGACTCGACCTGGTAGCCCGTGGCCCCGGAGACGGCGTTCCAGCTGAAGGTGCCTTCCTGGGGGGCACTGACCGTCCCGATGACAGCAGGAGCCGCGGGTGGGACAGGCAGGGTCACCGTGGCTACGTTGCTGTAGCCAGAGGTCACGGAAGCGTTCGTCGCCCGGGCCCGGAAACTGACGTCCGTCCCCGCTGTGGAAGTGATCGTGTTGGACAGGGCCGTCTGGTTGGAGCTCAGAGTTGTCCAGGAACCCGAACCAAGTTTCTGGTCGACGATGTAGGCGGTCGCCCCGCTGACAGCGTTGAAGCTGAACGTTGCCTGGGTGGCAGCCGTCACGCGTCCTGAGACGACTGGTGGGACCATCGCCGATGGCATGGTTACGGAGATGATGGCGCTGAACGGGGACGACCCTGCCGGGCTGACCGCCTGGACGCGCAGGTCCACCTTGTCGTCGGCAGAGGCGGCGACCGTGGCCGTGAGGATGGTGTAACTCGAGGATACCCAGGTTCCGCCGTTGATTCGGTACTGGAGCAGGTAGCTGGTTGCTGAGGGTACGTTCGTCCAGCTGGCCTTGGCTGCCGGCCCGGCCACGACAGTTGCAGTGAGGGTGGTGGTGACGGGGGCGTTCGGAACGGTGCCCTCGTCGGCGCCGCGGACCGTGGATGGTGCCACCTCGCCGACGCCGGGGGTGATGAGGGAAGTCTCACGGCGGTTGCGTGTCCCGCCCGGCGCGTTGGTGTCGGACCAGGACACATCGACGACAACCAGCTTCGTGCCGTAACCTGACGTTCCTGCCAGTTCCTGCCAGCCGACGGCGGTCTTGATGGTCGCGCTCAGGCCGCGGACGGTGGAGGTCTTGGAGGGGGCCAAGGTTCCACTGGTGACGGCGGCCATCCCCGAGGGCAGCATCCCCGAGGCTGGGGCACCAAGCGTTCCGAGCTTGGACCAGGTGGTGGCGCGGGCGTTCTCCAGCTCCCCTTGGATGATCTCTGAGGAGATGGCTTCATTGACTCCGGTGTGCTGGGTTGCGTTTGCCCGGGTTGAACTCACGGTGAAGCCAAGGACCAGGACCGCGAGAATGCCCATGGAGACGATAGCCTCCAGGAGCAGGGATCCGCGATCTGCGACACCGCGACGGAATAATGCGTTCATCGCACCGCCGTCAGGTCGTCGGCCTCGACAGTGAAAATGGACGATTCGCCGGCGGAAAATTTGGTGTAGTCGCCCCAGTAGGCGCCGCTGCGGTCCTGGACATGGTCGCGCGAAGGCAGGGCCGTCAGCAGTGCAACGCCGATGGCAGACACCGTCGCGGAAAGCTGTGTCAGGGAAGCGGAGGTACTCAAAGGGCGCCTTAGGTATAGAGGGGACGTGGCAGTGCGTTGGGGGCAGGCTCATTTTTGGCCCGCCCCCAACGCAGCATGGGCAGCGGCGTCGGGCCTAGCCGGTGACGACGGTAGTGCCAGTCAGTGCTGTCTGGGTGCCCTGCGTGACGGAGAGCCCGGGCTGGGATCCGTTGCTGGCGTACGTCACCTTGTAGTTCTTCACATCAGGGCTGTAACCCACGATGGTATAGCCGGTGGTGTCCGCAGTAATCGCGAACTGAAGCGCGTGGCCCGTCTGCAGCTGGGCCTTGATGGCCGCAGCTGAGGACGGTGCCGAGCCCGTAATGTCTGCCTGTGCATAGATTGCCTTGCCCGACAGGGAGTGGTCGGAGTCCACGAGAAGCGCAGCGTTGCTGACTTCCTGGGAGAGGTTCTGGACCGCGGCACGTTCGAAAAACTTGGAGAACTGCGGGATGATCGCCAACGCGAGAATGGCGATGATGGCCATGCCCGCCATGATTTCAATCAGGGAGAAACCGGCGTCGCGGCGCGATTCCTTTTCGCTGCCGTCACGCTTGATGATTTTGTGGTGAACCCAAGTCGGGTCCAGGAGCTGGTATGCCTTGGTCAAGGTGGTCCTCATTCGGTCGTCGGTTGCCGGGCTAGGATGTCCGGGAGTGTGACGGTCGTCGAACTCCTGGTGCCCTTACCTAGAAACATGCGTAGATTTTGGCGTGATCGGTGTCAGTACGGGGAGACGACATCGCCGAGGGAAAAGTACGGCAGGTAGATGGCCAGGGCGATGATGAGGACCATGCCGGCAATCCCGATGAGAAAGAACGGCTGAATGAGGGCTTCCATGTTGTTGGTCGTAGTGTCCACGTCCCGGTCATAGAGCCGGCCGACGGCGCGCAGGGAGACCGCCATGCCGCCAGTTTCCTCGGCGATGCCGATGAACTGGACGAGCAGCTTGGGGAACAGCGGCTCCTTGGACAGGGGTTCAACGAGGCTTTCTCCGCGAAGCTTGCCCTCTCGTGCCGCCATGATGGCTTTTTCCATGGCAGTGTTCCCGACCGCTCCGGCAGTGATGGCGAGGGCGTCAATTTCGTGAACCTTGTTTTCGACCAGGGACGCCAAGACATTGCAGAAGCGGCTGAGTGCGATCTTGCGGAAGAGTTTCCCGAATACCGGGATCTTCAACTTGATCGGGTCGATGAATTCCCGGACGCGCGTCTCCTGGGAGTTGCGGCGGTACCAGACAAAGGCCAGGACCCCGATGGTGGCCAGGGTGGGAACAGCCCAGGCCATCTGCTGGGAGATGCCGAGCACCATTCGTGTCAGGAGGGGAAGCTGGGCCTTGCCGTTGCTCAGGTCGCTGTACAGGCTGGCAAAGCGCGGCACGACGTACATCATCAGGAAAGTGAAGATGGCCAGACTCAGGGCCAGGACGACGGTTGGGTAGGTGAGCGCCTTCTTGATTTTGCTGCGGAGGTCGTCGGCGGCCTCCATATCGTCAGCCACCTGCTTGGCGGCTTTGGCCATGGCGCCGCTGGCTTCGCCCGCGCGGAATGTTTCAACCATCAGCGGCGGGAAGATGTAAGGGTGGTGGCTCATGGCCTCGGACATTTTGATGCCTTCACTGCCCATTTCCTTGCTAACCTCGGTCAGCCCGTAGGAAAGGACGGTGTCTTCGATCTCCCCACCAGCCTGAATGGCGTCGATGGCGGCACGGTCGCTGAGTCCGACTTCAAGGCACAAGGAGAGTTGGCGGGAAACTGCCACCAGTGACCTGCCTTTGGGCCGTGATTTCTTTCCAACGCTGGGCAGCCCGGATTCGCGCACCTCCAGCACTGAGGTGTACGCCGGGTTCTGGGTTAACTTCGTAATGAGGCCGCTGCGGGAGGCGAAGGTGGCAGTGCCTGTTTCGACTTTCCCGTCGGTGCGGATGACGCGGTAGAAGAACTCACTGTTCTTCTTCGTGGCGGCCACAGCGGTAGCGGTCATGGTCTCTCCCTGGGTAGTCGTCGTTGGGTCAGTTCGGATGATCTACCAGGAAACATGCGTAGATTGTCCGAACTGACCTGGCGCAACAGGGAAGGCGCAGCGCTAGAGGAAGCCCAAAAGAGCGGTGCCCCCGATGGCAGCGACGAGCAGGACCACTACGGTGATGCGCCAGAATCCAGCTCGTTTCACCCGTCGCTGGCCGCCGCGTGATGTCGTCCTGACCATGAGGATGTCCTTTCATAGGTGGTACATCGGTGTGTCGCGGAGGGGCCTGTCCGTACACATAAGGTTGGTGACGACGAACAGAATCGGGGCGCACCCTGACCGGAGAACAGGCCCCATGGACGAGCATGCCGCACACATGTTATTCGTGAGAAACCCCAGAAAAGACGGTCCCGTGAGCTACTTCTTCGTCGCAGCAGCCGATGGGGCGGCACTGTCGGACGGGGTCGCAGAAGTATTGGCCGGCGTCTCGGGGAACGCAATGAGCCAATTGCCGTCACGGAAAACGAGGTTGCTCAGGTTGGCTGCCAGCGCGGCACTGTTAGTGACCTTTTTCCCGTCTTCCTTCACCACCACTGCGGCAACTGGAACCGTGGCAGAACGGTCGGCAACCACAATCTTGGACGCATCCACGTCAACGGACACCTTCGCCTTCGGCGTGGTCACCTTCAGCAGTGCAAAATCGGACATCGCAGCGGCAGCCTTGGCCGAGGGTGCCTTTGGATCCACCAGCGCCACAGCCGAGGCGAACGTTTTGGCGTCGGCCTTGTCTGGGAACGCGGCAGCGATCTGATCGGATGTGGTGGCTGCGACGAACGCTGTGATCGTGTCCGCTGCCTTTTGGGCGGTCATGGCCGAGAGGTCCTCAGCGTGTGTGGTTGTTGGTGCAGCCACCGGGTCTGAGGAGCAGGCGGTCACTCCGCCCAGGAGCATCGCGGAGATGGCGAGGGCGGTGGCGAGCTTGGGTATGGTCTTCATGGTATTTTCCCTTTGTGCGAGCTTGTCTTAGCTCACAAGCTACGTGAGAGAAAATACAGTTTGCAAGTCGACGTGTACCCTTTTATCCGCTGCCGCACACATTATTTGGCCGCCGGCGCCGCCTTCTCAGGATCGACAAGGGGTGCCACATAGTAGGTGTCGGCCGTGATGGCCAGGTTCGCGTCGTTCCCCTCGCCCTGGATGGCAACAGTCTTCACTTGTACAGGCCGGCTCATCGCCTCGATCTTGGAAACGAAGGTCTGCAGCCCGGATTGGGTTCCTTTGGCATTGATAGTCAGTCCGACAACGGCCAGGCTTTGGGATCCTGCGCCGGCGCCAGGTGCCGGGGGCGGGGTAGCAGCGCCGCCCGCACCAGGTGTTCCGGCCGTGGCGACTACCGGCACCTCCGAGTTGAGAGTAACCAAGGCTACCCCAGCATCGCCGGCCGCACGGGTGAAGGTGGCCAGAAGGTCTTTTTGTTGCGTTCCTGGAGGAAACGCTGCGTTGAACTGGCCGATTTGGGTTTTGAGTGCGGAGAGGTTCTTCATGCTTGCTGTGATCTGGGCAACGCGCTGCCCAGACTTGACGTTGGCGTCGTGTGCGGTCGCTGTTTGCTGCTTCAGCTCGGCGGTCGCGTTCATCTTGGGGACGAAGAACATCAGGTAGGCGAGGAAGACCAGGAATGCGGTGACCAGGATGGCGGCCACGAACGGGGCCTTGGGCCGGGCTTGGGGGTTCATTTGCCACTCGCATTCAAGGGATCGGCGGACTGGCCGGAAGCAGCCAGCTCGTCTGGGGTCGGTCGAAATTTGTCGCCCTTGTAGGTGAGGGCCTTGTCGGTGAATCCAACAGTGATTTTGAAGGTAGCCATCTTGTCGCCGGCCGTGGACTCCGTGACGTATGGGTCCACCAAGTACTCCTTCGACCCGGCCAGCGCCGCGGCCAGTGCGCCGACATCGGCGATGGATCCCACATGGCCTTCCAGGTCCAGGCACCCGACGGCGACGGAGGCCGCGAACAGGTCTCCGCGTGCGCAGTCACTGGCCGACGGGCTTTTGGCCAGTGTGGTGAAGACGGCACCGACAGTGTTTGCGTCGTTGACGGCCTTGAAGACCTTCGAATTGGCCATATCGCGTTCAAGCACCTGGCTGACTTCTGCCTTTCGGGCGATGTAGCCGTCGAAGTAGTCCTTGAACGGGGCGTTCACTGCCAAAAATTTGGCGTGTTCGGCCGCAACGGCCTTCTCGGCGTTCAGCCCTGCCTGCGCGGAGGTTGTGCCGGCTGCGACGGCCAGGTACGCGCCCGCCGTCGCCACGAGCAGCCCCACGGACAACAGCACGGCCTGGCGTACGGCGCGCTTGCGGGCCCGCACACCACGGACGTTCGGCGGCAGGAACATCAGCGAGGGCCGCGCGCTGTCCGGCCACACCACCGCCTTCTCCACCGGGGCCGTCCCCGGCTTCTTGCCAGCTTTGGGTTTCTTGGTTTTCTTGCCGGCGGCCGGCTTGTCCACAAGGGTGGTCATCAGGCTGTCGCTCCCATCGCCAGGCCGACGGCAACAGTGTAGTCGGCACTCAAAACGGGGCCCAGATCGTAACGTTCCGGGGCCCCGTCAATGCCCGGATCGAAGGTTCCGATGACAACGCCGACACCCATGTTCTCTTCGACGGCATTCCGAAGTCCATGCAGCAAGGCCCCGCCGCCAATGAGGGTGACCCCGGCGATGGCGGCTGGCGACTTGCGCAAATCCAGGTAGCTTCTGATGGCGCTTCGGATGGCGCTGCACACCTTGAAGCAGTATTCATCCACGGCTTTTCGAACCCGGTAGTCCCGGGAGAAGACCACTTTTTCCCTGTTGACGCGCTCAACGTCGTCGTCCTGCAACTCCTCGGCGATGGCACCGGACGCGGCCTGGCCGGCAACGTCGGATTGCAAGGTCAACGAGTACGGTTTGCCATTGTCATGGATCAGCACCGTGAGCACGTCACTGCCGACATCAACCAGAACGTCAAGGTTGTCGGGCGCCCGGGTCACCGGTGCGATGGCACGCAGGGCGGCCAATCCGGAAAGATCGGCGCCGGCCACCCGGAGCCCAGCCTTCGTCAGGATGGACGCCTGCCGGTCCGCCAGCTTGGAGGTTACCCCGCACAAGAGGACGTCGAGCATCCGCTTGTCGTTGACGTCGGTGAATTCGTCGAAGATGACCGCATCAATGATGACCTCCTCCGGGGCGCCGAGCAGAAGCGACTTGTCGGCCACGATGTCAAAAGCGACCGCAGTGTGGAAGTCTTTCGGCGCGTGCCAAGGGGTGCGGGCGCGATTGACGAAAATGTCGTCGACGGAGCCATACCCCATGACTGCGTCCCTGGCCGTGAACTTTTTCTCGGCCAGCAGGGCTTTCAAGTCGGAGGCGATGGCCGCAACCTCCGACTGCACCGGGGAGCCGTCGACTATTTGCCCCGGGGACAGCGGCAAGTATGCCTGCCTGATCACAGTGGTGGTTCCCTTGGCATTCTTCACCTCGACGAGCTTGATGCCCGCCGAACCGAAGTCGATGCCAATGACGTTCTCGGCCACGTGGCCCCGCTTTCGTCTGGATGGGTTCGATCTTCTACCGGGAAACATGCGTAGATACGGCCCACACACCGGTCTGCCGCCGTCAACGGGGAAACTACGCATGTTTCCCGGTAGAAGATTCCGTCCCCAATTACCGTCAGGAACTCCACCCCATGAGCCTCACCCGACTCGGAAAATATCTCGTTTCACGGGATATGCTGACGTCCGACGAGTGGGCCCAGTCGCAGACGCGGGCGGCCAGCAACGGCAAGAACATCTTCCGGCAGCTGGTCGACCAGGGATCACTCACCACACCTGAGGCCAATGCCGCATTTGCCTACACCCAAGGCTGGACCTACCTGGCCCTGGGAGATGACCTCACCATCCCGCCCGAGGTCATCGAGGTCTTTGAAGACTCGTTCGCACGGGAGCACAATGTCCTGCCCGTGGCGCTGGAGGGCGGGACGTTAACCGTGGCCACCCGCAAGCCATCGGACCTTAATATCGAAAAGGTCGTCCGCGGGGCCGCGGAGATGCCCGTCAACCTGGTCTACTCCCCCACCGACGAGCTAACCCGGGCAGTCCACCGCTTCTATTCCACTTCGGCCGAGGCAGCCCGCAAGGGTGGCCTGGCGGCCAAAGCCCTGGCGTCCACGACCAGCGTCTATGAGGGGATCGGCACGCTCCCGGACCAGGGGGAGATCGTGGACACCCTCAACATCATCATCGAGGGCGCCCTGCGCGCCGGAGCCTCCGACATCCACCTGGAACCGGCTGAGCACCACCTCTCCATCCGGTACAGTATCGATGGCCGGCCCAGACCCGAGCCCCTCCAGCCCAAGGCGATCGCGCCGCGGCTGGCGTCCCTGATCAAGACCCGGGCGAAAATGCTCTCCAGCGAGCTGACCAACCAGGATGGGGCCATCCGGCACCACTACAACGGGGTGAACTACGACATCCGCGTCGCCGTCCTGCCCACTGCGTGGGGAGAATCGATCACGCTGCGTCTCGGAGCTGAAAAGGTGCGCAAGCTCGACACCATCGGATTCAGCACTGACACTGGCGAGCAGTGGCGGCGCAGCCTGGCCCAGCCCAACGGCATTCTGCTGGCAGTGGGACCGATGGGCTCGGGCAAGACCAGTCTGAACTACAGTTCCCTGGACCACCTTATGGGGCAGGGGCGAAAAATCGTCTCCATGGAGGCCCCTGTCGAAATGAAGTTCTCCGAGGGAGTATCCCAGGTCAGCATCAACCCGAAACAGGGCTTGACCTGGGAAGGCACCATGGAGACGGTCCTCCGCAGCGCTGCCTCTGTGCTGTTTGTGGGCGAAATTAATCGCGAAGACGTCGCCCACACGGCCATCAACGCCGCCATGACCGGGCACCTCGTGCTGTCAACCCTGCACACCAATGATGCACCCGGCGCCGTTGTTCGACTGCGGGAAATGGGGATCCGGCCATCAGTTTTGGCCGACTCGATGCGGGCCGTCTGCGCCCAGCGACTGCCCCGCCTGCTCTGCTCTTGCAAGGTGGCAGCCACACCAAGCAAGGAAATGATCCGCGACTTCCACCTCACCCCTGAAGACTTGGCCGCCAATGAGTGGTTCGGCCCATCCGAAGACGGGTGCCGTGAATGCCTGGGACTCGGCTACAAGGGCCGGGTCCCCATTCACGAGCTGATGACCTTCAACAAGGAAATCCGTGATCTGATCACCGACGACGTCCCCAACCGGGTCATCGCCGCCGCCGCACGCAGCAATGGCATGCGGACCCTGCAGGAGGACGGGCTGCTCAAGGCTCGGGCAGGGATTACCAGCCTCCAAGAAGTCCGCGCCCATGTTCTCGTCGATTAGGAGACCCCATGACCACAACCACCCTCGCCCCAGCGCCAACCGCGCCACCCGCTGGCAGCTACATTGACGCACTGTTGAATCGCACACTGACTCTCAAGGGTTCCGACCTGCACCTCGTAGCAGGGACCACCGCCTGGGTCAGTGCCCACGGTGAGACCCAGCCCATGCCCGGGGTCGCCCAGACCCTTGATGGCGAGACACTCCAGCGAATCCTCAGCCCCATGGTCTCCGACGAGGACTGGGCCAGGTTCGAGCGAGAGAAGAGGCTGGACTTCTCCTACTCGACCGATCGGTCCCATTTCCGTGCGCACTTCGCCGTCTCCGACGGTCAACCCATGGCCGTTTTCCGGACCATCCCCAACGAAGTCCCGGACTTTGACGACCTCGGACTGCCAGAGATTGTGCGCAAGCTCATCGACTACGAATCGGGCATCATCCCCTTCATCGGGGTAACCGGCTCCGGCAAGTCTTCCTCGCTGGCGGCCCTGATCAAGCTGGCCAAGGACAAATACGCCAAGAAGATCATCACCATCGAAAACCCCATCGAGTTCCGCCACACCCACGGCAAGTCGATGGTCGTCCAGCGCGAGATTGGCCGTGACGTAGACACCTTCGCGCACGGCATCGAGGATGCCATGCGCGAAGCCCCGGACATTATTGTCATCGGCGAGATGAGAGACCCGGAAACGATGCAGGCGGCCATCAACGCAGCCACCACCGGCCACCTGGTTTTCACCACGCTTCACGCCGAATCCGCAGCCGACGCCCCGACCCGCATTCTCGGCTCCATGCCGGCCGACCGGGTGGCCGATGTCCGTGCCCAGCTCTCCCGCTCCCTGCGCGCCGCCGTCTACCAGAAGCTGCTGCCGGTCAAGGGCGGCGGCGGGCGCGCCCTGGCGGCGGAAGTGATGATGATGAACCCGGCAATCGCTAACATGATCCGTGAAAACAACCTCGAGGGAATCGCCAGCCAGCTCATGGTGAAAGATTCCGGGTCCATTCCCTTCGCAGTGTCACTGGTGAACCTGGTCGCTGACGGCACAGTCAATGAATTTGCCGCAGAGCGCGCCGAGCTGACCCCTGGAGACTACCGGCGACAGAAGTCAGCTGGGCGCAGGTAGTCTCCAGGGGTGATGGGCTGGCTGCCGCCGACTACGGCCAGGGAACGGGGGTGGGCGCCAAGGTGGCCTGGTCCAACAGGTCATGGAGCGAGTCAATGTTGAGACCCCCATCCTCGGGAAAGCGGAAGGACTCCAGCCGGTCCTCCGCGAGCAGGAGGGCCGCCCGGAGCATGGACAAGTCGGCGTCATTCGGATTGGAATCGCCCAGATGGTGAGCCGCAAAGCAGGTTCGGGCCGCCATTGTGACGGAGCGGACGGCACCATCGCGGTCCGCTCCGGCGTCGAGGCGGCGGGCCAGTGCATAGAGCCGTCCGGCTTTGCGCCTGAGCCTGGCAGCAGCAGCGTCGGGTGTATCCCCGTCAAGCCAGGACCTGGCGAATTCGTCCGACCCCGTGTCATTCAGGGAGGGGTTCGCTTCGGGCAGCCCGTCGAGGCGGCGGCGGAAGGTACCGGCCAGGCCGGCTGGTTCCAGCGCTTGGCAGAGCAAGTCCCGGGAGCCTTCCAGGGCCTCCCGCAGATGTCCTGTCTTCAGGTCCAGTGAGCGAAGCGGCCCGATGTCCACAAGGGCTTTCGGGTGGTCATCCATCACTTCACCCAGAACATGGGCGTCGGCGGCCAGCTGCGCAATCAGAGCCTCCCATCCGTGGCCACGCTCGGCCTGTAGGTGGGCTATGCGGGTCAACGTGGAGCTTTGGGTGCTCAAGTGAGGTCTGCCGTTCTGTCAATAAGTGGTGGCCGGCGGGTTGATCGGGCGCACAAAACCAGCTGGTGAGAGTATATTTAGTGTAACAGTTTTGAAAATTTCAACCAAGGAGTTACGACCATTTTGGAGTCAACTTCCACCCAGCCCACGGCGCCAGAAGACACCGCAGCGTCGTGGGACGGCGACGAGATTATCCCCGACAGAGCTGAACCGTGGCTGCCCTGGCTGCTTACGCTTGATAAGGGCCTGCCGGTGGGGGCGATTGCCCTCGGCGTCGGCCTACTGGGTTGGTGGTCCAACAGTGGGCGTGGGACCACTGTTGGCCTGGCTGTTGCCGCGATTGCAGCTGTCCTGGTGGTGTTGTCCGCCATAGACCTGTGGACCCGACGCTTGCCTGACGCCATAGTGCTTCCGCTCTATCCGCTGCTGTGGCTGGCCGGGGCCGTAGCCGCTTGGCGCGGGGAGCTCGGCTGGGGGCATGTGGCCACAGCCATGGCCGCCATGGCCGGATGCGGGGCCATATGGTGGACGATCGGGGCAGCGACGGGCGGGATCGGCCTCGGAGATGTCAAACTCGGCGGCGCACTGGGGTTTGTACTGGGCCTCAACGGGGCCTGGGATGCTGGCATCGGAGGCATCTTGCTGCCCATGCTTCTCGGCGGACTGCTCGCGTTCCCCCTCATGTTTTTCGGTGGGAAAAACCGCGAGATTGCCTTCGGGCCTTTCTTGGCCGCTGGAGCGCTGCTGGTCCTGCTGTTGCCCAACACCATCGTTCCAGCCCTAACTGGACCTTTGGTGCATTAGGCAGACAAAGAACCCCGCCACGTCATTCATGGCGGGGTTCTTTGTCTCTGGCACTAGTGCGAGGTAGGCACTGCGGCCGGGTCCCAAACACCGGTCAGCAGCAAGGCCGCCAGGACGACGGCAAGGAAGAGGGCGCCACCGTACAGGGACTTCTTCAGGGTGGACATTGCGGCGTATTCGCTTTTGAGGCGGTTGATAATGGCTCTCCTTGAACGGGAGGGTGCGAGGCTTCGCAACCCTGTTGAATTTAGCATAACGGTTCATGAATTATACGACAAGTGTGACAGGCTATCTAATGGTGGGGTCACCTCCTCGACGGCGGTTGCACCGAGCGGCTTGACGCGTACATCATCACAGAGGACGACTGACGGCGGTTCCACCAGGCAGCTTGCAGTTCGACCCGCCAACTTGGCGTCGAAGGAGACGCCAGGGCGAAATCCCAGTCCCGGCGACACGGGCACAACGCCGTAGCTGTCGGCCAAGGCTGCCCACACAGCCCGATCATATGCGGCCTGATGGGTGGTGATGACCGTACCGCCCAGCATCATCCCGCAGGCCGCCAATGCCGCTGACGCCCCGGCGGCGATCATTCCCCAGCGCCGGGTCCGCAGCTCTCCGCGTCCTCGCATGGCCCCAGATCCAGATTTAACCGCCGTGAAGAGCAGCATCAGGACGGTGAGGCTGATGAGAATCAGGATGGGCACCACAGGTGGCGGGGCGGGGATCAATGTCGTCTTCCTTTGGGTCGCAGGATGTCGTGAACCATGTGTGCGGCAGAGTACGGAAGACGCTAGTCCGGCCCGGTCGCCTTGCTGCTGATTCTGGAAACCGCATACACTAACGCATGACGGCAGGCGAAAACCCGGTGAGCGAGGCGAGCGGCAATGACGGCACCAGGCACCGGGTTTATGCCGGATGCGGAGGCATCGCTGCTGCGTCGCGCCTACCGCGACTTCGTGCGTGCCACTAATCCTCGGGACCGATGGGCGAACCGGAAGCTTGCCTCTGTCGTTCGCGCCGCAGTTAGCGCCGGGTGGTCCCGCCGCACCACAGCAGCGGCCCTGGGCATCCCGCGCGAACGCGCCCTGCGCATTTGTGAATTTGAACCCGCCTCCACATACCCGATGCCGCGCTATGCCCCCGGCACCACTTTCCCGGCAACGGCCGTCACCGCTTTCCGTGAGCTGGAATGGTCGGTGACCCTGCGCCGCACCCGAGCCGAAGCCCACTTGGCTGCAGTCATCCATGCCGCCCATCACGCCGGCTGGCCCTACCCTGCGCTGGGCCAGATTTTGGACCTTAGCGGGGAACGTGTGCGACAGATCGCCGAGACACCCGCATCCTCTTCCCCGGAGAAGTTTGCCTTTACCCCTTACGTCCGACCCCTTAAGGGGCCCCGCCCCCGCGCCGCCCGGGGCAGCCTGACAGCGGTCGAGCTCGAAGAGTTGGGCCGGCTGGCAGGCATTGCCCGTACCGCCACCAAGGTCCGGCCCGGCGCGGACGTTCCTGAAGACAAACGGGCCGCGCGGAAAGCTTCGGAGGCGCTGAGCGCGCTGATTGCCGCCGCGAGGGACCGCAAAGTCCCATGGGCGCAGATCGATGCCGCCTGCGGATATAACGCTGGCGGAGCCCGGGCACGCGCCATCCGGCACGGGTACGGGAAAATCCCCCCGTCCATGCGCGCGTACCAGCCCACGGTACAGTGAGAGACATTTCTGACAGAAAACTCTCCACGATGTAGCCTTTGTGCCACGACATCAACCGGCAGAAAGGCATCCCATGGACACCGCCCTGCCTGCCGCTGCCTGCAACCACCTGAAGGCGCTGAAGACGCGGGACAGCCCAGATTTCGCCGACGAGCTCAAGCGGTTCCAAGAACAGGGTTGGACTTCACGTCAACTTGCCGCGGCCCTCGACGTCTCCCACTCGTACATCAGCGTTCGCATCAACCGCGCCACAGGCGAAACCCCGCCGACCGCTTTCCCCGTTCCTGCACGGGCCAAGCCGATGACCATCCTGCCCGTGCAGGAACTGCCGGCACCCATGCAGCTCGATCTATCCGGCAGGCTCACCCGAGCCATTCAGGAGCACCCCTCCGAGCGCGGGCCCGACCGTCTCGCCCCCACCGCCTCCAGCTACTTCACCGCGCTGGCCGCCGCCCTTGCCGCGGGGTGGGATGCCCATTCCATAGGCCTGGGCATTGGGGTGCATCCGCGCTCCGTTCCCCGCTTCGCCAGCCGCCAGCCTTCCGAAGCCCGTCAGATGCCCAAATATCCGCCCGCTCCCCCGGCGCCTGCCGGACTCGCCTGGAACGCCAGGCATCCAACCGTTCCACCGCCGATGGTTCCGGCCGCGGACGCCCACCGTCTGAGCGAACTGGCGAAGAAAGCCCACCATAATCGCGGGGTTGAAGACGACGGTGGCGGTGCCCTCAGCCATGCGATCGAGTACACAACGCTGCTTGCCGAATGGTACCTGCGCGGCGCCAGCCGTGCAGAACTTCAGCGAGTGACCGGACAAGGTTGGGAGGCGCTGCGCAAGCGCCTCACCCGCTGGGGATACATGCGCTCAGACACAGACTAGGCATTTCATGTCCAGCCACGACGGCGCAGTCTACGCATGTTTTCAGGTAGATACACCCGCCGACGATCGGACCAGCCATGACGGCCCTGCTAGACCACACCACCCGTGCGCCCCGCCTTGAATCCGGTATCAGCCCTGCCCCTGGCCGACCTAGTCCTGGCCTGGCTGCGGGCGAGCCCGCGACCGCTGGCCGACCGTTACCAAATGATTATCTGTGTGGCACCGGGTGGGCAGTGGCTGGGATCATCCTGATCGGGGCCGCGGGGTTTTTGACATCTCCAATACCGGCCATGATCGTGGCGATGCCCTTGGGCGCGGCCCTCGGGTTTTTTGGATACTGGGAACACCGGAGGGTGCAGATTCCGGCCGGCCATGTCGCGGCCTACGCTGCGGTGTCGGCCCTCATGATCGCAAGCACGCTAGTTATCAACCCCGCCGAGAATGCCCTGCTGGCTGTGGCTGTCGCGGCTTGGGCCGGCGCCATCGTCCGGCTGCGGGGATGGAGCGTGAACGACCGTGGGCCTGATTGGCTGGTAACCGCAGTTTCCGCAGCGCTGTTGGCGGCCGTTTCACCGATCACCTCCATGATCGGATTGTTCCTAGGCGAGGCGTTGCGTTCCGGCTTTCCCGGCGTTGTTCGGTCCAGCACGTCGGCACTGGCCATCACAACCGCACCTGCATTGGCGCTCGGAAGCATCGCCGCCCGGTTGTTCGGCCTGCATTGATCTGGCCACCCGTGGCGTCAGCCGCACACATGGGAGTCATGGGACTCAACGTGATAACGAAATACTTTGAAGACGGATCCATCGTGGTGGAAAGGCTGCCCGCCGACGTTGCGAAAACGGCCGCGATTCGCCTTGCCCCCGGTTTTCGGCCCGGGCGGGTATCCCTGCCCGGGACACGGCCTGTCCGCGCATTTCACGACGCCGTAACGACACCGACCACAATGACCACACTTGCCATCCCACAGACAGACCTGGTGGAACTGATCGACGAGCTCCCCCGCTTCGCCCTGGTTTTTGGACGAGGCAAGGCCACGATTGTTAGCCACGATTGGAGCCAGGTGACCGAACTGCCTGCAGTATTTGTAGCGGGCGTCGGCCTCAAGTGCTTCTCCGTGGACGCACTGAGCTGGGGGTTTATCGAAGAAGTGGCCGGTCTGGCTGCCTAGCTAGTACCGGAAGGGTCGGCGTGGTCTGGACTCAGAGTGGCACAGCGGTCGTGTCGCCTCGCTAGACTGGCACTGATTTTCTACCCGGAGGCTATGCCATGGATGTTCCATACCGGCGGTGGGCCAGGGCTGGCCAGGCCATTGCTGTTGCGCTGCTGCTGGTGACTGCCACGTCCTGCGCTCCGACATCCGCTACGGCTCCAAGGTCACCGCTGGTCGGGCAGGCCAACCCCTCCGCCGCGACGTCCCCTTCACCCGGCAGTGACAGCAGTCTCGTGCACCCCGTACACAGCCAATGTGACATCGGAAATAAGGTGCTGCACTATTTGGCTACAGGGAACAACGGCGGCGACCCCGAGCTTGACGTGCTGCTCTCCAAGGACGTCGGCGTGCCTCTTCCACAAGCAAGGTCATTGGCCGACGAACAAATCCAGAACTGCGACGCACACCTGACCGCCCAGGACGCGGATCAAGCGGCGGCATCGGCGTCCGCCAGTGCGGCGGCACTACAGGCCGAGGAAGGCGCCTCAGCCTCGGCTAGTGCGGCAAAGCAGCAAGCAGCAATTCAATCCACTGAGGTGACCTCATGCGCAGCCGTCGGCGGACGGGTGGATTCGGAGTGGGATTGGTGCGCTTCCACCGTCAAGGGAGACCCAAGCGGCCAACCAGGAGCTGACTGTTCGAATGCGAGTGTGGCCTTCAATCCCGACGGCACACTGGCCCGGTGGTCCTCCTCCAGCACGAAGGACTTCTACCCTGGCTGTTTTCGGCTCTGATCCACCTGCCGGGTCGCACCCTAGGGGTCAGGCTGCCAAGTGAAGAGTCTGCTGAAGCTTGGCGCCGGCGGCCCGGGCGGCGATGCGGGCACGCCTCGCCGCCGTGAACGAATCCAGGCTGGCAATGGTGTACGCCAGACGCTCTTCCTTGATGGCCGCTCGGCGAGGCTCCTCCGCCCGGTTCTCGACGACCTCAGTCTTGACATTCGCAGGCTTGCGGGTTCCCGCGGTGTTGGGCTGCACACAGGATTTGCATTGGCCTGAGTGGCCCCAGGCAACGGTTCCGGGCGCTTCATCCTTCCGCACTCCGCGCGGGCGCATGGGCCGGCCGCACTTGGAGCATTTCCTTTGTCCAGGGGTAGTCTTCATGTTCCTCATGTGTGCGGCACTCATCAGGATGCCTCTCCCAGCTCCATGCCTGCCACCAGCTCGTTGATGCTGACCCGGCCCGCCGGGAGATGGCCCGCCGACGGAATCCGACGGACTTGGCGGTCACGTTCAAAAGCGATACGCAACCCATTCAGCTGGGCGAGCGTCTCCACATGAATGAACCGGTTCCCCGGGTCCTTCCCGGCACCAAGGTAGTCACATCGCTGGCATTGCATGTCACCCCAGGGCGGCGCCATGCCGGGAAACCGTGCCGGCGTTGCACCCTCAGGACGCATCCACACCCCGCAGCACAGGCACTGCCTCGGCCCCGGGTCATCTGCGGTGTCCATGACTACAGCTCCCCGGCGTCCCGGGCCTCGGCCAGAATACCGAACATGTTGCGCACCTGTCGCTCGAAGCAGTCGAGGGCGTGGGCGTCACGTCGCATGCAGACATCTTTGAGCATGCATTTCTGGTCATGCAGGCGGCGTGCGACGGCGAGCACAGTCTGATCGGCCAGAAGGCTACAGGCAGTGAGATGCGGGGCCGGGGCGAAAGTGGTGGACACGGAAACTCCTCGTGATCAGCGGCGGTTGATGCCCACCATGTGTGCGGCAAGCAAAATCACCACACGTCGAGGCGCCGCACACATGGTGGGTAGACAGAAAGGACCCCACCATGGGCACATTCCCGATACCATCTGGCCCCGCCGGGCGTATTGACGACCATTTCGAAGAGCAGTTTGGTGCCGCTCTGGCCAAGGAGGTCACAGCCCGCCAAGCCATCCCCACCGTCGACGCCATTGCAGCATCGCGGCTCTCCGACATCCTCCGTGAAAGCCACGGCGAGTACTACCAGTCTGGAGTCGCCGAACTCACCCCGGAAGAAGCCGCCGAGCAGCTGCGCCACGAACTGTCCGCACTCACGGACGACCGGTTCAACCATTGGGCGCGGCGCCTTGGCTTTGCCGTTCACCAAGAAATGAAGGCCTGGGAGAACCCGGTGCACATCCTGGCCTACCAGTACGACTGGGAACTGCTGATCGACCTGGCAGACTACGCCTCCGACGACCCGACCGAGGCGACCGACGCCAACCGGGAAGCCTGGGAAAGGGTTGCGGATACGCTCGCCCACCACGCTGCCTTGGAGAACGCCCTCGCCCAGCTCCCACTCGCCGCCTAACAACCGGCAGTGACCCGGGATTCGCGCCGGGTCACTGCCGCACACATGGTCAACATGACACTCTCTTCAAAATTTCGCCCGACGGCGCTCTGGGACATGGACGGCACGCTCTTCAACTGGAGCGACCGCCTCAACACCATCCTCCGCACCATGGACCCCGCCTTTCCCATCGTCAGCGAGGGGCAGCGACAGGATTTCGACTACTTCTGGGTTCCCGGCGCCGACAAGGCGACCATCCAGGCTGCCATGGACGACCCGCACCTGTACGAAGACCTGCCACCCATCGAGGCGTCCGTGAACGCCTACCTGGAAATGGTCGACGCCGGCTGGGACGTCTTCACCTGCACCTCGCCCACCTGGACCAACCCCGGCTGCGTGGCCGGAAAGCTGGCCTCCATCGCCCAGCACCTCGGCCCCCGGGCCGCGGATCGAATGATTGTCACCAAGGACAAGACCGTAGTTCGCGGGACGGTGCTCATTGATGACAAGCCGGTCATTACCGGCGCCCACACCCCCTCCTGGACCCACATCATGTTCGACCAGGACTACAACCGTTACGTCAACGCCGACTTCCGGATGACCGACCCGTCCCGCTGGCGCGAGCTCCTGGCACCCTTCAACCGTGCAACCCCCGTCCTGGCCGCACACTGACAGGCATGACCACACCAGCATTCAACGAAATCGCCCACCCGCGCGGCGAGGCCGGCAAATTCACCACCAAGGCCCACACGGAGTCCGCCGTCACCCTTGTGCCGACTCGGAAACCGGACTACGTCGCACCGTATTCCGGGAATTTCGTCCTCCAAGGCCCCTCGACGGAGCTCCCACCATATCCGAGCAACTTGCCGGAACCCAGCGTGTATTTCGAACAGAGCGACGGGAAAATCAACACCTGGATTGCCATCGACGACGAGACTAAGCGCTTCTGGACGGATGATTTAGACGGCACCCTGGACAGCAGCTGCCAGGGCGAAGACCCATGGGAGGAGCTGGACTACGACGAGGAAGACTTGGAAGCAGCCACGGAATGGGCGAGAGCAGTGCACGAACGAGTGGATTGCGCCATCTACGGGGCAACTGGCGATGTCATCCACCAAGCACCAGTCCATGATGCAATCCTGGCCTACGCCACAGGTGGCCCAGCGCCGGCGGGCATGCCCGACATTGATGACCCGATCCAGCGCGGCCACTACCTGGCGGCCATGCGCGATGAAGTGCACCGCTTGAAACTGGGGCTGGAGTCGGCAACGCTCGTCACAGTCGCCGAAGAAGTGCTCCGTGACGTGCCTGACGCCGACTCATTCACCTTCCACGACGACAACGAATCCTGGGTCGGGGCAGCGTGGGACGCGGACGGAAACGAGCTGGAGCCCGGTCTCGTCGAATCGATCAACCATGTCTTCGATAAACACCTTCGCTACGACGAACTGGACACTTATCGGTTCGAGGCCGACGGCAACCCTATTCGCATCCGCGACGCTGCCCGTTTCAGGCCGTGATGACAAGCCCAGGGGCTGACCTGTATTGCAGCCCCTGGGCTTCAATCTTTCTGGCCGCACACTGACAGGCATGACCACCCCAGCCTTCAACGAAATCGACCACCCGCGCAGTGCCGCCGGCAAATTCACCACCAAGTCCCACACGGAGTCCGCCGTCGCCCTTGCACCGCCAGAGGTGTCCAAGCATCCCGACTGGGATGAGGCAGTAGCCAGTATCGTCGCCTCGGGAAAAACCACAGGCGAGGCCAAGGTACTCTTGGGTGGCGCCCTGACAGCGGGATTTGCAACGTCATACCTGGACAGCGTGAAGTCAAACGTGGACGCCGGCCGCGAGGTGTCCGCTGCCATGTACGCCTTTGCCTACGGCTCGCTCAGAGACGTGCCCAAGGCCTTCTTGAACGCCGAAAAGGACCCCGAAGGCCTAGGCAAGGCCCTGGGAGACGCACGCAACCGCATCCGCATCCACAACGACCTGTTCGGCGGTCTCTCGCACACCGGCAAAGAACCAATCCTGCAGGCTGCCGACGAATTCCTTGCCGACATGCAAGAATTCCTGGAGAACTAGCCGCACACATGGAGACCATGAAAACTTCGCTGCCCCGCATCCTCGCTGTCGCATGGCTCGGCACTTCCTTGGCGCTGACCGCCTGCACCCCGGCCTTGAGCACGGTCTCCCTCGATCAGGCGGCAAACAACTCGCTGGCTGCCCTGGCCCTCCCGTCGGATGGCGGCTCGGCCGCCACAATGTTGGGTGCCGTGCCGGTCAAGGGCAAGGCGGCCAAAACCGGCTACACGCGCGCCCAGTTCGGCCAGGCCTGGAAGGACGTGGACCGCAACGGTTGCGACACGCGCAACGACATCCTCAAGCGCGACTTCACGGCCACGAGATTCTCCGACGCCAAGAAATGCGCCGTTGCCTCAGGCACCCTGCGCGACCCCTACACCGGGAAAACCATCAACTGGGCCAAGGGCAGAAACTCCGTCGACATCGATCATGTGGTGGCTCTCGGCCAGGCCTGGGTATCCGGGGCCCAGCAACTGTCCCTGGACCAGCGCACCGCCCTGGCCAACGACCCGCTCAACCTGCTCGCCGTCGACGCCCCGGCGAACAGGGCCAAGGGCGACAGCGAGGCCTCCGCCTGGCTGCCAGCCAACAAGGCGTTCCGCTGCCAGTACGTGGCCACCCAGATCGCCGTGAAGAAAAAGTACGCCCTCTCGGTCACAGCAACGGAGAAGGCCACCATGCTGCAGGTCCTCAGGGCCTGCCCGAAACAGGGCGTCCCCAAGGTGGTTCCGGTCAAGCCGGCGGGGAAGGCCGTGAACCCTTCCCCGAAACCTCCGGTCGTGGCGAAGCCCGTCCCGAAGCCGGCCCCGCTGCCACAGGTCTCCCCCGGCGCCTACTGCTCCACGGCCAATGCCAGGGGCATGGCAAAGGCCAGCGGCAAAACCTACACCTGCAAGGCATCTACGACGGACGCCCGGCTGCGCTGGCGGATCTAACAGCGCACTGCCAGGTTCGCCGCACACATACCGGGCATGAGCAACCACACACGCGCCAAAGACGTCCAAGGGTCCCCCACCAACGGTGGCCGCTTCGTCACTCCCGCCCATCGTATCGACGACTCGATCACGCTCACTGGGGAGCCGTCCGCCCACTACGACGACCTGCTGGCGCAGTCCTGGGTCATTCACCGCCAGATGGAGCAGCTGAAGATCGAGCGCAATGAAGTCCTCCTTCAGGCGGCCATCGCCCGGGCCAAGGAGCAGTTCCCGACGGGCACGGAGCTGCGCCTCGGACACAGGGCCCGGCACCGCAACGGCCCCTTGTCGTTCGGCACCACTGCGGTCGTTGACGCTGACGGAACCCGCCGGGAAGCTGGCGACGGCACCATCCACACCGACAACTGGCAGTCAGAACGTGCCGACGGCAAGAACCTCTCTATCGACCTGGCCATCCAACTCATGGAAGGAATCAGCGCCATCACCAAGGACGGCCAGGGGCGTGAGGACCGATTCGGCTACGACCCGGAGACCGGAGAGACCATCATTCCGCTGCAGTAGGCGAATCAGCCGCACACATAAAGGGCATGACAATGTTCAACGAAGCCGACCACCCGCGCGCGACCACAGGCAAGTTCTCGACCAAGGCCCAATCTGAGTCAACAATCCAACTTGCCGCCAAGGCACCAGATGACGCCCGCAGGCAGCTGAACGCCATTCTGACCATCTGGGAGGGCCGGTACGAGATGGAGCTGAGCACCCGCTGTCGCGAAATCCGAAAGGTCATCAAGGAAGGCGGCGACCCGGTGGCAGAGCTGGAGAAGCTGGCGAAGGAAAACGTTGGCGGCCGCTGCCATACACATGCCGGTGAACCGGCCCAGAGCAGCCCTGACAGCTGGTGCAAGCAGTGCCAGTGCGCCTTCGTCATTGACGGCACCCTCAATCCCCGCCCCACACCGACCGTCTATGGGATCCCGCCTCGGCAACCGAAAACCCACCACCTTGCGCGGAAGCAGCTGGTCCAGGTCGACGACCCGGAGAACGAGCACGTCACCACGACGACTACAGACCTGTCCGGGGACAAGGTGTTCGCCGACGCGGTCCGCAAAGCGTTCAAGGCGCCTGCACGCACAAAGGTGACGGTCACCGAAGAAATGTGGGAGGACTTCACCAACTACACTGTCGAGTCCGGCACGGAAATCACCGTTCAGTGCGGAAAGACGACTGCCACCTACTCGGATTTGGGAATGCTCATGCGCGCCCTGGACGCTGCCGAGCGACCCAGCACCCTGGACATGGCCCGCCGCTTCATGCGCGCCGCCGACGCCCCACGCCCACTGCTCTATGGGATTGCGGCCGTGTACATGCGCGGGGCTGGCTACTCGGCCCCCAAGCCGGTGTTTGGCAAGATCCACAACGTGTTTTCGCAGGGCTTGAACCCCAGCTTCGAGTTCATGTCCACGGACGGCCAGAGGTCCTACATCGAGTTCTCCCGGGTCGCGGCAATCCTGGAAACCTCCGATTCCGGCGAATACGACGAAAACCTGTAGAGAGAGGCCACCGGCCGCACACTGACAGGCATGAGCACACCAGCCTTCTTAGAGAACGACCACCCGCGCGGTGCCGCCGGCAAATTCACCAACAAGGTGCAATCCGAACCCTCGGTCGCCCTGCGCCCTGATGCCAGCCAGCGCATCGAATCGGTCCTGGAGCACCTTCGGTCCGAGATCGACCCCCAAGACATCAGTTATGCGGCGGAGGCCGTGCGGCGCGAATCCCAGTCAAGCGAAACGGTGGCACAGGTGCTCTCCGATTGTGACCGGCTCTACGGCCACAGTGAACGCGGCCAGGCAGACGCCACCGAATCCTACTCTTGGCGGCTGCTCCAGCTCCATGAACGCCGGGCCCGGGCCGCTGACCCCAACCGGCCGATCACCAGCGTCCTGGACTGTCGAGATGTGCTGTATGCCCTCACCGACCGAGCCCATGCCGCCGGCCAAAGCGTGGGCCCCAGTGGGGTGACCCTCAATGCCACCGCCAGGTGCTCAACACCCGACTATCTGGCAGAAATCCAGGTGTCCGCCGACGGCGAGCTCGCACGTTCCGTCAACGGCCGCCGGGTGCAGGCATTCGACGGAACCCAGCGAAAGGCGTTGGCCATGGAAAAATGGGTGGACTCCGAAAGGGAGGCCATGGCCCGCATTTCAGATGCCATGGGACGAGGTATTCGCCCATGAGCCGCATGCCGTCCAGCAAAGGTCCTTCAACGTTCATCGAAGGCGACCACCCGCGCGGCTTCGCCGGCAAATTCAGGACCAAGGTCCAGGCCGAAGCCCCCGTTACCCTGCGACCTTCCGACCCACTCCCCTACCCGACGGGCGCGCGGGCCTGGGTCAACGGGCAATACGGCCGGATTGTTCAGGAGCGGGACACCAACGACCGAGTGATCGTCCAGCTCGATGACGGCTGGCAGGTCCACGCCAAAGCCAGCAAGGTAGTGAACTGGGACCACTACTTGGATGTGGTCATGCCTGGCCTCAAGAACAGCTATGCCATTGACGGGGGAACGGCCTCAGGCAAGGTGCCTGCACAGTTGCTCCGTCGTGCCGTCGCCGCCAACCAAGCACTCACCTGCGCCGGGAAGCAGTGTGCTGACCCGTCCAGTGATAGCCAGTCCAGAGCATGGATCGAGGTGGCTGGTGCGCTCTCCAATGCCGACGCCGCCCCTGAGGACTTCCGGGACCTAGGGGAAGCAGCCATGGGTCGAGACAGCACAGCCAACGGTGACATTCCGGCGCTCAGCGCGGAACGTCGAGCCCGGCTGGCCGGGCATTTCCTGCGTCTCGCCATCGACAGCTACCAGAGCAGTGCGCCGGTAGGACGAGGTCAGGAAAAGCTAGGAGCCCACGACGTTTACCTTGACGCCGGGTTGCGCCTCGCCAGCGGCAGCGAACCCTGCGATGAGAAAGAACTGGCCTCTGCTGCGGGGTGGGCCACCACCCTCATGGAAGCGGCCCGGCTAGACGATATGACGCTCACGGCCGACGAGCTGAACGACAATGTCTGGGGCGCCCGCAGCAGGTAGCCGCGAGCCGCACACATGATGAATATGACTCCTCACAAGGCCCCTTCCCGCAGAAAAGACCTCGGACAGACAGGCAACGGTGGCCAGTTTGGCGCCATCGCCCATCCAGAGCCGGAAATCAGGCTGAAGGGCGCCACCCCAGTCACGGCCACTGACATTTACGCCGCGGCCGGCACGCACGGCCGGTATTACAAGGCTGTCGAATTCCTGCGCCAGCACCGTGGGACACCAGTTGCGGATCGATGGCTGGCGGCCGTTGACGACCGGGAGCACGACCACAGCGAGTATGCGGGCGCCGGGGTTACCCATGACTTCATGGAGGAAGTGGTCGGCTGCGTCGCCATGATGGCCGAAGAGAGTGACAAGGCCCGGGCAGCAGAAGCGCGACGCGCCATAGGACGCATGGACCCTGCCGACCGAACCTACGCATCCCCGGGTGATGACCCTCGACACCTGGGTGCCATCCAGTTGCCAGAGGACGGCTACCAGCCCCGAAACTCAGGCATTCGGGACGTTGTCGCACTGCACGGTGCAACCTTCCTGGACGACTCCTGGGACGACTTCAAAGTACTGACCGTGACCGACGGGCCGCTGTCCCGTGGGTTGTCCAACAAGCAACGACGCAACGCCCTGACCTCCTGGTATCAATGGGCGATTGCTCAGGGTTCGGAGACTGGGGAGCGGGAGTTCCTCGATTTCGCGGACGGCCTCGAATCGGGGGCACAGGCGCTGATGCACGAAGAACATCCGACAGACATTGAGGACGCCGTGGGGATGCTGGGAAAGTGGCGGGCATCCAAGCGCGCCAGAGAAATGTGGCGCCACAAGCTCCAACACCTGCCGAACGAGGAGCAGCGGCGCGGACATCTTGCCGCGGGCATCATCCTTTCCGGAGCCGACGGGTATTGGGGACTGCGTGACAAGCCGGGGATCACCGTCAAGGGCGAATAGCTGGGACGGCTCCAGTTCCGTGTCCCAGCCGCACACATGATGGGTATGACAACCCAGAATCCCATCACTCGGAAAAAAGACCTCGGACAGGCAGGCAACGGTGGCCGATTCGGCGCCCTGGCGCACTCGGAACCGCCGGCATCAGCCTCACTGACGCGCCCGAACGTCACAGTCATCCCGTTTGCCGGACAGGGCCGCCTGTACAACACCGGAACCTCCAAGATGTCACCCTGGCCGGGCAATCTGCCGGCTCCCGAGGTTGGAATCGTTTACTCCGACGCCGGCACCCTGGAAACCTATGTCACCGTCGGCGAAGACCTGGTGCCTTTCTGGGGCGACCCCGAGAACTTTGGCGGCATCACCTGCGGTGCACGGCTCGACCCCGAGGAGTACCCTGACTTCGAGGCGCTCAGCGAGGCGGACCGAGAAGCCGTCATCGCGTATGGACGGGACGCCCACGAAAATGCCACCCTCGCCGTCGACACGCTGACCAGTGCCCTGATTTCCAACCCCGATGTCCACAAGGCCATCGTTGCCCATGCAACCGCAAAGCCCGAAGCCGGTCCAACACCCTACGCCAGCAGGTCCGTCGCCCGCGCCGAACGAATTATTGCCCTCTATGACCAGGGCAACGAATCAGGAACCTACCTGCGGGACATCCTGGCCGATCTCCGGCACTACGCCGACGCCCAGGGGGTCGACTTCCATGCGTCCTTGGACGGCGGCGCCGGCTACTATGCTGGTGAACTCGAGGATGACGCGGCCGGCAACTACGTCTAGCACCACGGCATAGGCAATGACTTGGCGCGCCGCACACTGACGGGCATGAGCATCTCTAAGACGGCACAGTCCGCGCAAGATCAGGCCCGGCAGGCGGACGGTAAATTCGGCACCCAGATCCATGGGGAGGCGTCGGACGTCACTTTGAACGCAGCCCCGGAAGGTGCGTGCCCCAGCTGCGGGACAACGGATGACCTGAGCCAATCCTCCGGCCTGTGCCCGGACTGCCATGCCGAGACCCACTGCCGGGAATGCGGAGAGGCATACAACGGATGCGGGGATGGATACGACGGCTTGTGCCCGGACTGCGCCGATGTTGAATTCGGGGACGACGACGAAGAGGACTCGGACACCGTCTGCGTTTTCGACTTCGGCGACGATCGCGTTGAGATCGACCACCGCGGCGGTGAAAACTACTCGCTTTACGACGAGAACACCAACGAGCACATCGGTGATTTCCAGTATTCCGGCGACCCCGAAGACCACGACAACCTGGAATACGAGGCCAAACAGGCCATCAAGGAACTGTCTCCGGAGCGCCACTGTCAATACCTGGAGGACGCCGAAGTAGACCTTTCGATGTTTTCCGAGGAGGTCCGGGCATTCCCGCTTTCGCTTTACGCAGCGGGCGGCCTGGATGGCGACTTCGAGCCCTACAACGGCGACATCCACGTCGAAGACGGAGCGCTGCGCTACTGGCGCGAAGAGCTGGCGGGTGAGGTGGTCATCGGCAAAAAGGCTGACAATACCTACCTTGTCGCCTACGAGGATGAAAATTCTGTCCGGTTCGCCACCGAACTTCCCATGACAGCGACGCCGGCAGACATCAATGCTGCCATCAAGAACACCGAACTCCTGGCCATGGCGGATCCTTCCTAGCTGTCCGCGGCCCGCATCGATCAATGTTTGGTGTGGGCCGCACACGAATAGGTATGAGCACACCGATGATTACACGCAAGCAAGACCGCGGCCTGCCGGGCAACGGCGGCGAGTTCGCAACCCCCATCAAATCCGAACCTGACTTGCACCTGCAACTGCGCGAACTTGCCGCGGACGAGTCCCTGGACCAGGACTTTGTCGAAGTCCTGCACCACGCCGGATTGCGCGGAACACTGCAGCCCTACGATGGCGACAACCCCGACATCAGCGATGCCGCCATCGTCTTCAAGCACCCGCGTTCCGACACCGAGCTGGTCATCGACCCGAAGAACGACGAGGGTTTCGCCGTCCTCTATGAGGACCGTTACGACGAAGCCAACTCCTTCCGCACCACCTCCGACGAGTACCCCTCGCCAAAAGAGATGGGCGACATGGTCCAGGACATGCTCTTCACCCAGGGCGTCAACAACGCCGTCTACTCGGCCACCATGCCCGACCGCTTCGAAATCCGGGACACGGGAATTCACGCGGACGGCGAGGGAAACATTCACACTCGCATTATCATCTGCGACGACCAGGACGAGCTTGGCGGCTTCGGCTACCTCGGCTACGACTACACGACCGGCGAAGCATCGCTGTCCGACTGCGACAACCCCGACCTGACCCTCGAGGAGGTCATCACTGACCTCTTCCCGGAAGGCACCAGCGCCCAGCAGGGGTTCGACAAAATCCTCCAAATGTCAGCCGCATCCCCATTCGTCCACGGTGCGCTGCGCAAGGCCCTGATCGGTGTCGACATGGACAACCCCGATGATGTGCCAGCAGATGGCCGCCTGCGCGAGATCGCCTTCGATGCCGCCGGAGGCAGCTGGACCAAGACCAGCGACATGAACGACCTGAACCACGATTACCGATCCACGGTCGGAGGCATCGACGTCAAGGTGCGCGACGACTACTTGGGCGCCATCGTCCAGTACGAAGTCTGGGACAACCGCGAGCCCGGCGTTTCACGACAGTTGTCATCGGACCACGGCCAAGACCTGCAGGAGGTCATGGCCGTGGCCAGGGCCAAGCGCGCCGCCGCCTTCCACTACGGCACCAATACCGGAATTCACGAAGGCGACCGACTGCCGTTTGGCATCTCCGCCGGCTCCGAGCGCACTCTGCCCGGCGTCGACTACGTATGGGCCAAGGGCGGGCTCGCAGCGTTCAAGCTGACCGAGAACCGAAACGCCGACGTTCACCCCGTCTGGCGCAACAAGGACGGCTTCTACAACGAGAAGATCGCCTGGGTCATCCCCACTCTGACGCACCACGGCGAGTACGCCTACGAGCGGGTAGCCAAGGCACTCGAAATTGCGAAGAAGGAGTACGGACCCCAGCTGGCCACGGCCATCCGCACCGACCCGAAACGCTACGGCGCCCTGTCCGACTGGTAAGCGCCCTGGCCCGTCACTGCTTCGGTGGTGGCGGGCTTTTGGCTTCCCGGTGGGCATACGGCCGGGCAGCCGCACACATGAAGGTGAGACGCCCCAGCCACCCCGTTCATATCTAGGAGCACCATGACCACCTCGTTCAATGCCCTCCACCCGCGCATCGGGGACGGCACCTTCACCCACAAGGTCCAAACCCCGTCGCCTGTGGCCCTGGGACGGCCTGCGCCCGTCAACCGGCGCCTGCGAGACGGTGCCGACGCGCTCATCGCCCAGAAACTCAGGACGGCAGCGGCGAACGAACTGGGCGATCTTCAGCGCCGAGCAGAAAAACAGAGAGTCCCCGACTCGCTGTTGCCCATGACCAGCCCACTCACCGAACGAGTCGCCGAATGGGACTCCCTGGATGCGGAGGGCCGGCGTCGGCTGCTCAAGGATGCCGGGCTGAACAATCACGCCTACCTTCTTGACAGCCTTGACTTCAGCTCGCGGCGCATCGCCCTGCCCCGCGACGTAGTCGTTCACCTCGACGAAGACGACATGGCCACGGCCTTCCAGGCAAACCGGCTGATCGAAGCGTCGAAGATCCCCGGGGCCATCGCCCTGACATCTGTCGACCGTGGCATCGCCGAGTACGTCATAGATCACGGCGGTGCGGCTATTACCTTGCGCCTTGGCGAACGGTATTCCGGGTTCTCGGCCCACGCAGCAGATGACGACTACGACGGCACTGGATGGATGGACCGGGTCGATGGTTTCAGCATTGGTGACAAGTTCGGCGATGTCAACGCCGCTCGAGGTGTTGCTGAAGACTTCGCAGGCATGCATTCCCACGCCATCCTGTGCCAGGAGATGAAGGCATCCGCTTTCGAGAATCACAGCGATCTGTTCGGGGTCGTTGATGCCGAGCATCGATGCGCTGAGCTCAAGGTTGACGGCGTAGAGTACGACCTGGGTCTGCGTGATTCCGACATTTCCATAAGCGGCGTCACCGTTCACCAGTCCATGACCGATGCGCTGCTCAACCATGTTGCAGCGAACTCGACGGGCACCGACGGCAAGACTTTCGTGGCAGACCTGGCTGACATCATGCGAAAAGCGCGGGAGCGGGTCGCAGCGCTGAACGCACATTAGCCATGCTTACCTGCAGTGCCGCCTAAAGTCCTGCGACCAGGAGCCTCGCGGACTCGGAGCCAGCTGCCGCACACATCGTGAGTATGAAACAAAGCAGAGTACCGCGTGGTGTCCGAACCGGAGGTCGCTTCACCTCCCAAGTGCACCCCGAAGGAGCGATATTGCCCAACCCGAATACCCTCCCCGGCCTCATAGACCTCACCGATGAGGCGCACGCGGTCCTGGACGCCATCAGCTCCGTCGGTGGCAGGGCCCTTATCGTCGGTGGGAGCGTTCGCGACGCGCTGCTGGCCCGCGCCAGCGGCCAGGGGGCGGAGTTCAAGGACATCGACATTGAAGTCCGCGGAACCACCCTGGAGGCCCTGCTGGAGGCCATGCCCGGGGAGGCTGGACTCCACGGGGAATCCTTCTACGTGCTCAACACCAAAATCAATGGCCAGGACTTCGACATCGCCCTGCCGCGGCGGGAATCCAAGTCCGGGCCAGGCCACCGCGGCTTCCAGGTCACGACTGACGCGGAAATGAGCTTTGAAGACTCTTTCGCCCGCCGGGACCTGACCATCAACTCGATGGGTTGGGATCCGGCGTCGGGGCAACTCATCGACCCCTACAACGGCATGGCAGACCTGGAGGCTGGCGTATTGCGCCACACCTCGCCTGCGTTCGCTGACGACCCGCTGCGGGTGCTGCGCGCTGTCCGGTTCGCCGGACGGCTCGGGTTCGATCTGGACCCGGAAACCGCCGAGCTGTGCCGCAGCATCAAGGACTCCTTCCCCGAGTTGCCCAAGAGCCGGCTGTGGGGCGAATTTTCCGGCATCGCCCTGCAGGCACCCCACGTATCCAAAGCCCTGGAAACACTGCACGCCACCGGCTGGGAGGAGCACTTCCCCACTCTGGCTGCCGTGCGCGCCGTCCCCCAGGATCCCAAGTGGCACCCGGAAGGCAGTGTCGAAGTCCACCTGGGCCTGGCGGCCGACAGCGCAGCGGCGATTGCCGTCCGGGACCGGTTAGAGCCGGCCGAGCGCACCGTCGTTGTCTTGGCAGCGATGCTCCACGACCTGGGCAAAGCCACGAACACTGTCCACGAGGCCAGTGGAGCAATCACCAGCCATGGACACGCCCAGGAGGGTGTGGAACCGGTGCGGGACTTCCTGAATGCCATCGGGGCGCCCCGGACAGTAGTGGACAAGGTGCTGCCCATCGTCGCCGAGCATATGTGCCATGCCGGCACCAAGGGCGATCCCTCCCCCGCCGCGGTGCGCCGGCTAATCCGCCGCCTGGCCGGGGACAACGGGCGGGGGCCGGACATCCGCCAGTGGGCGCGCGTCGTTGACGCTGATGTGACCGGCCGTGGGGCCGGCAACAAGGAGCCTTTCGGTCACCGGTGGGTCGCCGTCGCAGAAACCATCGGCTGGGGCAGCTCCCCGTCGAAGGCGATCCTGCGCGGAGAACACCTGAAGACGCTGGGAATGAAGCCAAGCCGCGACATGCACTTCCTCATCCAAGGCTCGCTGGCCGCCCAGGATGACGGAACGTTCAGCGACGAGAGTGGAGCACTGGCCTGGGTGCGTGAACACGGCGCGGCAGCCATTGCCGCAGGCAGGACAGGCTGGGAGACCAAGCAGTCCGGCCACCACATACGGCAAGGAGTGGATCCGGGCGCACACGGCGCCTAGCCCATGCTGTGGAGGTGACCCAGTGTCTTGTGAGGTCAATCACTCTGGTGTAATATTGGTGTAAATCCTGCGTAAGGTGGAGTCATGGCAACTATGTCAATCAACGAAGCGTTCAATGCGACCACCCAGATGGATGTGCGCGAAATCGTCCAAAGGCTCAATTCGCGCCTTGGGGCGACAATTGTCGCCGCCCTCACCGGGTCCAAGGATCGAAAACTCCCCCACCGCTGGGCCAAGCTGGACGGGCCGGTCCCCAGCGACGACTTCCAGCGACGGCTCATCCTTGCCTACCGGGCATGGCTGAGCGTTGCCGGCGCCGAGGGCGACTCAGTGGGGCGGATGTGGTTTATTGGAGCCAACCCCTTCCTCGGAGAGGACACCCCGATGACGGCGATCCGCGAAGACCGGGCCGCCGACGTCATGGGCGCCGTGGCAGCCCTGATCGATGACCGGCAGGACGTGTAGGTGCCCGAGCGGCAATGCCAGAAGACGGGACTGTGGCTCGTTCCGGCACCCATGATTGGCCACCGCGTTGCCTCCGACGCATATGGGCCCCTCGATCCCCCGGCTCGGGCGGCCAGCCCCCGGTCCCAATGGAATCGCTACGATACGGTAGGCTCCACGGTCTACGTGGCAGAGACGCCACTTGTCGCCTTCCTGGAGATGATCTCGGCATTCGCACTTCCGCTCGGTGCCTCGTCCTCACTGCACAAGGACGCCGATGCCCTCGGGCTGTCGCTGGCCGAATTCTTGGACGCCATCGCCAAGGACTGGAAAGACCAGGGCTTCTACGGAACCGGGCACCTTCCACCAGAGTGGGCCAACAAGCGCAGCATTTACCGTTTGCAAGTAACCGGCCCCGGCTGGTGGGTGGACGTCGAACACCCGGACTCAATTGCGGCCATCCGAAATGCCCTGGGCCCCATCCTTCACGCCGAAACAGGGTTAGACCACCTGGACACCGGGATCCTGCGCGGGGGCTCACGCGACGTGACAACCCGCATCGCCTCCTGGGTCAGGGCGTCGACTCTCGACGACGGCTCCCTGCCCTTGGGGCTTCGCTACGGCAGCAAGCACGGGGGCGGGTGCAGCTGGGCCTACTGGCTCCGCCGCCGCGACGATGGGTTCGGCGACGACCGGATGGTTGCCGACATGGGAAATGAGATCACACCCTCGACGAAGGGGTACCGAGAGGCAATGGGTCTGCTCAACCTCGACGCCTAACATCCTGGATGGCGCCCTTTATGTCCGTGGAACGTGACGATCCGGTCCGCACACATGGAATCCATGACCAACTATTCGAAAAACCCCGGCAGCGTCCGGCTTGACCTCTTTGCCCCCGACGGGTCGTGGCATTCGACGGAGGCGCTGGACATGACCGACTTTCACGACGCCGGACAGAAGGCCGAAGCGGCAGTCCACAGGGCAATGTCATCCGCCGGCATCACCCTTGCCGAGGGGTGGAAGTGCGTTGTCCTGGATCCATATCACCGACAGGGGCAGCCGGTCCTCATCCAGCAGGGCTCCGGCTCGGACAAGGTGTCGGCTGAGCCTCCTGCCGCCGTCAACGAGCTCTTGTCCACCCTGGACCTGTACTTGGGCCGCTATGAGTGGCTCCGCCTCGACTCAAGCCAGCGTGAGCTTTTCGCGGACGCCATCGACGCCCATTACGCCGCCAGCAATGACGCCGAGGAACACCGCAAGGACCGGTGGTGGCGCGATGACTCCCCTGTGGCACAGGAGGAGCCCACCGATCAGGACCTGGACGGGCTGCTGGTCCAGTTCGCCGCAGAACTGGCCGCCCACCGCCGCTTCGCCGCCATGGGGCACCGCGGGCTCACCTTCGCCGAATGGAACCAGACGGACCCGGACTTCCCGCGCACCCTGGAATTCAGCGAGCTGACCCGCTCGATGTCCGAGATGGGGATGCTGGCCTGGCCCCTGGACACGGCAGAGGATGGCGTCTTGTGGACGGTCGAGGCGCACAACAGGACTGTCCCCTTCGGCGCCGACTGCAGGGGCGCCGTGGAGTATGTGAACCGCATGCGACGGAAGAGAGAGCGAGCCCTACTCTCCTGGTCTTTCCAGGCCTGACACCATCGCAGGCAGCAGAAAGCCACCCCAACAACTTGGGGTGTTTTTCTTTGCCTGGCCTACTGGTTCAGCGCCTTGCGCAGCTTGGAGTGAAGCTTCGGTTCGGCCAGGGACGCGGTGCGCAGCTTCCCAAAGAACTCCCCGGCATCAGTGCCGCCGCCGATGTCGGAGAGGACGGCGTGGACCTTGTCGGGGTCCGCGGTGCGGGTACGGCGCACCCTGCTCAGGTAGGCGCTCTCCCCGGTGGCGTAGTTGTGGGTGAGTTGGCCTTGGACGCCGGAATCTTCCTGCAGGTTGATGTAGGCCTCCGGTTCGTCCTGGGGGTTGATCATCAGGGCAGTCGAGTTGTACCGGTGGCTCTCACCGTCACGCAGGCCCACAGAGGCGGCCGCCGCCTCCTGGGCGTCGTGGTGGAGTGTCCACGGACCGGGCACGCTCAGGAGCGCGTTGCGCGTGCAACGCTCCAACCCAGGCTCTTTGACGGCAGTTTCCCGCAGGCGGGTGAACAGGCCGGCCGGGTCACCGAACCAGTCCGGAGCAATGTCGGCCACGGCGGCCTGGATTGATTCACTGTCGGCCGTGCTGTTGTCTCCGGTGCGGTCGGTGAGGCTCGTGACGTTGGAGTGGTAGTCGTGGGCCAGGCGCACCAGCTTGCCCGTCTTGCGGTTGCTGAGGACTATGACGCCTTCGAGGGGTTTCCCGGGCACCGCCTGGAGGGAGACATGGCTGAATGAGTAGGTGCTCCCGGATCGGAGGCCTGTGCGTTCGGCCGCAACCTCCTCGGCCCGTGTATGAGCCTCCCAGATGTGGTCGCCCGCGACCGTGGCCAGGATTGGAGGCCGAAGGGCCACGCCCTGGCCCGCCTCGGCGTGGCTGGTTGCGGCGAACTGGCCGCCGGTGGGGATGCCCCGGGGCTGGCGGGGGATCACGCGGCGGCCTGCTGTACGCTGCGAGAGCGCTCCAGCGCCTTTTCAAGGTTGCTGCTGGCCACCAGCCGCTGGCGTTCGCACTCCTTGGCCAACGAGGGAAACAGGCGGGAGATCTCGCCCAGGCACTTCAACTTGATCTCCTTGTTGTAGGCGCTGCGCAGGTCCCCGGTGTTGAATCGGTTGCGCATCAGAGACCTGTCGTATTCGGTGTGGTTGTGGCGGATGTGGTTGACGGTGATGCGATCCAGGTTGTCGGGGTGCATCCGTTCGAATGCGGTGACAGTGCGTCCCAGCCGGGCGGCCACATCCACGCGGTGGGCCTCGTAGGCGGAGTGCCGCAACTCGTCGAGCGTGCACCCGGCATGGATGGTGACCTTGAGTGCCTTGGTAGCCCGGCGGATTTTGTCGTGTTCGGACTGGCCGGCCAGGCGCACGGAGCGCCGCAGTTCCGGATTGGCGGAGCGGTACGCCCCGATGCGCCCTCTGCCTTTTCGCACACGCTCTACCGGGTCCGTGTCCGTATCCAGATATGCCTGGAAGCGAGGAGGAATGTGCATGGCGGGATCCTTTGCTGCTTGAGGTGGGTGGCTAGGCGGCGAGCAGGTCGTGTTCGGCGCTGGGGATGGTGGCCCCGGAGAGTTCACAAATCGCACAGACGGTGTAGGCGCCGTTCTTGTCCCGGTGTCCTCCGCTGCAGGCAATGCAGATGAGTTCGGGAGCTTGCACTTCGATTCCTCTCATATTCACCATGTGTGCGGCTCCCGCGAAAAAGTGCAGCCCGGACCAGAACTTCGATCCGGGCCGCACCATGCAAGGGTCAGACAGCCACGGGCTGCGGATGGTCAAGACCATGGGACGGGGCCGCCACCGGGTCGTGGCCGGGGGCCGGTGCCACGACTAGCCTGGTGGCAGGTACCGGCTTCACGGCCCGCCGAGGGACGGTGACCTTCCGCCCCGGCTTGCCGGCTGACTTTTGGACCAGAACGACGGTCAGGTGCGTGATGGCCAGCAAAACCACCGGGGGCATGGACGCAACGACAGCCGAAACAATGGGCGGCACGGTGCCATGGATTTGATCGACGGACAGAATGGCATGGACGGCATTGGCCGCGGTGGAAACGACAGCACCGAAAAACAGCAGCGTCCAGGGATAGGCGAGTGTCTTGCGGTCGTGCCCGGACAGGGCAACGATTGCCACCGTGGCTGCGACAATGAGACCGTCAACGATGATGGGCCAGATCCATGCCAGTGAACGGTCGATCCCGGACCGTCCAGCCAAGTCGGTCAACGAAGCGAAGGAGAGGATGAAAGCGCCTACGGCGATGACGACGGTTGCGGCGAAGCCGGTCAAGACAATCGGGCGGCCGAGGGGGTTGGCGTTTTTGGTCATATCCGCCATGTGTGCGGACCCCATCATTAATCGATCCTGCCCAGAGGGCGTCCCGCCCGCCTCAGTGCCAGCCTGGCCAACAAGGCCGGATTGTTGGAGGCTGCAAGGGTTGCGCGGGAATCATCGAACCGTGCGGATGCGGCCGCCCGGTAGGCAGCCGCAACGTCCGCCGGCACTGAGCCGACCACCGGATGCGGAGAAAGCAGCTTGGTTCTCAGCGCCGCAGCCGGGCGCCGCGACATTTTGACACCGGACGCTTCCATGGTGGACCAGGGCCGGCCGAGTGGCACCACACCTTCAGGACCGACGGTGGCGTAGCCCAGGTGCGCCCGTCGCTCCCCGGCGTCCGTGATGAGGGTGTGCAAGGGCCGGCCGGAGTCGGCCGACTGCAACGACCCTGCGAGTAACAGCCGGTCGGAAGCCGTATACGGAGCTTCCCGCAGTGGGATGGGCGTTGGGCCTGCAACAGCGGCCAGGCACTTGGCCATGGAACCGGCGTCCAGGAAGGCCTCGCCCTTGACCTCCAACCAGAGCCGGTGCTGGGGCAGGTAGAAGTCAGGGAGGTAGTACAGCTCTGGCCCGACCTGGTAGTGGCTTGGCTCGTAGTCCCAGTTGATCTCCAGGAGGTCCAGAAGGATGGCCCAGCGTGCTTCCAGGCGGGACCGGAAGATGCGCCCCGAGTAGGAGGCTTCCAGGGCCTTCGGCCGCGGTGTCCGGGACACGCGCCTGCGAGGAGTTGTCGAAGATGGTTCCCGTCGACGGGGACGTTGCTTGTCAGAGGGCTTCCGTCGGGACGTGGCAGATGCCGTCGACTTGCGACGAGCGGTTGATGTGGTTCCTGTGGGCTTCGCTGGCATGTCCCCTCCTCACACGAAAACATGCGTAGATGATCGGCGACCGGGCACCTGGACGAGCCCACCAGGGGTTCCCACCGTGCCCACCACTGTCCCACCACCAGGTGGGCTGGTGACTTCGTTGGATTCTAGGGGATTTTGGACCTATATATCTA